>JAISIB010000148.1 GCA_031262265.1 Prevotellaceae bacterium | reverse complement strand
CGGAGAACTGGGACACGTAATTATGCGCCGTACCAATGGCCGTCTTTGCGGTTGCGGTCGTTCTGGTTGCTTGGAAGCGTACTGCTCGGCAACGGGCGTTGCACGCACGGCTCGTGAGTTAATGGAACAATCGGATGAGCCGAGTTTATTGCGCGACGTGCCCGCCGACCAAATCACCTCGAAAGACGTGTATGATGCGGCTGTCAAAGGAGATACCATTGCGATTGATATATTTAAGGAGACGGGAACGATCTTAGGAGAGGCATTGGCTGATTTTGTCGCTTTCTCCAGTCCCGAAGCCATTATCTTCTTCGGCGGTTTGGCAAAGGCCGGACATTTTATTATGGATCCGATTAAAGAATCTCTTGACGCCAACGTATTACAAATCTTCAAAGGAAAAACCAAGATACTCGTTTCCGAACTAAAAGACTCGGATGCTGCCGTACTTGGTGCTAGTGCGTTGGCTTGGGAGTTGTAAACAATCTGTCGTAGGCATGATAGATGCACAACAAAGAGCGTGTCGAATTCGGCACGCTCTTTTTGTTTGAGACTTCCATTAAAACCGGTAGCCGATGCCGAGTTCCGTCTCTTTTTGCCCTAATTACGCCGAATAAACGGCTTTGAAAATGAATTTTCCGGCTTTGTTGTTGGAACAAGCGGCTTTGATATTTTGATATGTTCGTCGCAAAATCAGACGCCCGAGCGAGAGGTTGCATGTATGGCTGTCAATAATTATCGGATGTGGGAAACAAAAACAAAAAGGGACTGCCCGCGATGGACAGTCCCTTTCGTTTGTGACAGAAGTGGGTATTAGTAGATTTCTACTTCGTCCAAATAAACACTTGTACGCCCGGGTGCGCCTTGTTTGCCAACGGCGGCGTTGAAACGGAAGTCAATTCCGTTGCGTAGCGTCCCACCATTTTTCAAACGCATCCTGACATAGCGCGCTTGCGTAGGTTCGAAAGTGACGGTGTCGGTAAATGCTTGGCGCGAATTACCTTGCGGCGTATGCGTCAAAGCATCGGTTTTTACCAACTGATAGGTCTCGCCATCGGTAGATACCTCAATATTGACGGCACTGGGCGGCAATACGCGAAGTGCGGGCATGTAGTAGGATCCGAATACGACGCGTTGCACTGCAGTGGTTTGTTCAAGATCAAACGATAGTACGAGTTCGTCGTTCTGACCACCCGTATTGAACGATGTCCAAGGGATCGTGGCCGATGCATAGCCGCGCTTACCGTTGGTAAGGCCGAAAGTCAACGGGTCGGCTCCGCGCTCTTCGTTCGGGCTAAATATATCGCCTTTTTCGTAGCCAATACCCGGCGTAGCTTTATAGGGTTTACCACTTACCAAGTTACCGTACAGTGATTTGACAGTAGTTTTACCCAGTTGCTTACCCTCTTTGAACAGCGCAACCTTCAAATTTTTCGTTCCTTCTAACAAGAATGGCTCGGTGAAGAGTGTTGATTGTGCAGTCGGCTCGGTTCCGTCCGTCGTGTACCGTACTTCTGCATCGGGATAATAAGCGTAGAGATATACGCTCAGACGATGTGCTTCGTCGGCATGCGTATCTACGATTACGTCAAAGAGATTGCGGCATGCCTTTACGTCTAAAATATCAAGACGCTCGAAGTTGCCGGCCAAACGACGGCAGAAATCGTCGAAGTTTTTGTTCTCATCCTGCGTCCAACCCGACTCGGCAATAGCAAACGCACGCGGGTATGTATAATAATCGCGGCGAGCGTCATCGGTGATATATTCCGCCCACACATTTCCTTGCACGCCGATAATATGTTTCTTTACTAATTCATCCGCATCGGCAGGTACGGGATTATAGGTGTACACGCGTTTCAGCGGCACGTATCCTCCGATACCGATCGGCGCGATTTCCGGATTTTCTTGCGTGTAATCCAGATAAGCATACATGGTTGGCGTCATAATAGCGTCGTGTCCGAGTCTCGCCGCCGTGATGCCGCCTTCCGTGCCGCGCCATGACATCACCGTCGCATTAGGTGCCAAGCCACCTTCAAGGATTTCATCCCAACCAATGATGTTACGTCCCTTACTATTGATGTATTTTTCCATACGCGTGATGAAATAGCTCTGTAGCTTGTCTTCTTTGGAATGTTTCCGCCCGTCGGCAGGATTAGGCTCGGTGTCGTCTTTCAATCCGAGCTTACGAATCAGCTGTTGACAGAACGCGCTGCTTTTCCACGCGTCTTTCGGACATTCGTCGCCGCCGACGTGAATCAGTTCGCTTGGGAATAGTTCGATGACTTCGTCAATTACGCCTTCCAGAAACTTAAAGGTCGTTTCGCTGGGGCAGAATACTTCCGGAAAAATCCCCCAGCGTCCTTCTACCTCGTATTTTACGCTCGGATCACAGGACAATTCGGGATAAGCTGCCAATGCGGCTACCGCATGTCCTGGCATTTCTATTTCAGGTATCACGGTTATATAGCGCGCCGCGGCGTAGGCAACGATATCCTTGATTTCTTCCTGCGTATAAAAGTACGGTCCGTATTCTTTGCCGTCAAATTCTTGCGGCCAACGTTCGTAGTAATAGCCAACAAGCGTTTGTTTGCGCTTCGCACCGATTTCCGTCAATTTCGGATACTTCTTAATTTCAATACGCCAGCCTTGGTCGTCGGTTAGATGGAAATGAAGCGTGTTTTGCTTGTGCATTGCCAGCAGATCAATGTACCTTTTGACGTACGCCACGTCGGCAAAGTGACGACATGGGTCTATGTGCATACCGCGATACGCAAAACGCGGAGCATCGTCTATCTCTACTGCAGGTATTGACCATTCGGCAGTAGCTACTACGGCATTGCCGTAAACCTCAGCGGGTAATAATTGATAGAGCGTTTGCACTCCGTAAAAGAAACCGTTTGGTTCCGAAGCTTGCAAGAGAACTCCGGTCGGAGTTACGCTTAGTGTATACGCTTCTTTCTCCATACCGGCAACAGTCTCGAATCGAATGGCTTTTGCATCCGCAGTTGCATCCATCGATAATTCGATGTTTGAAGTAGCCGCAATGCGAGCGGCGAAATCAGCAGCGATGGTTTTCACTTCATCGGAGCAATCTGCAGTAACTACCGGCGTGCCCGATTTTAATTGGAATCGGCCGGCTTGCGGCAACATGGAATTTGGTCTCGGCACGATGTTGTACGCATTGACCGGCTCTTTGCTTGTGCAACCACTCAGGATGCCTAAACAAAGGAGGAGAGTAGGTAGTAGTCCTTTCTTCATGATTAAAATACTGTGTTAAGTTTGTAAAAGCGGGGACGTGTATAAAAACACACTATCCTATTTTGCTGATTTTTTTTAGTCTTTCTTCATCAATAAGCTTGATTTTACGGCCATCCATCGCAATCAAATGTTCATTAACGAAGTTGCTCAACGTACGAATAGCGTTAGACGTCGTCATATTCGATAGATTAGCCAAATCTTCGCGCGACAGATAAATACTTAAGGTACAATTATCTTCTTCCAGACCGTAATTGTCTTTCAAGAAAAGCAACGATTCGGCTAAACGCCCACGGACATGTTTCTGCGTCAAATTGACTGTTCGTTCGTCGGCTATTCCTAAATCGGCAGAGAGTTGACGAATGAAAAACATGGCAACGTCGTTGTTCTCGTAAATAAGCTGTTCGATAATTTTCATGGGTATCGTGCAAATCTGCGTGGCTTCGACGGCACTCGCGCACGTTACATATTCACCTTGCGCAAAGTAAGCGCGGTATCCAAAGTAGTTAATTGGTGTAATGAAACGGATAATTTGTTCGCGACCACCAATACCTTCTTTAAAAACCTTCACTTTTCCGCTAAGCAAACACAATAAGTGCGTCGGGACTTCGCCTTCGCAATATATTACCTCTCGTTTCTTATACAGATACACCGTAAATTGATCACGCAACAACTCTTGCTGCTGCGGGGTCAAGTGCGCCCAAATTTCTACGATAGAATTGGATATTTCTATATCCGGAAGTTCTACTTTTATCATGCTGTTTCTTAAAATACCAACCGTAAAATTGTGTTATAGAGTACAAAAGTAGTGAATTCTTCATATACTTTGTAAATTTGTGCGGAAATTCAAATGAAACAAACGGTTCGGCTATGGATATTTGCCGCAATACTTTGCCTCGCGGGGCAGGCAACAAAATTGGCGGCGCAAGAATCAGAGACAGATAAGACTTTGATATCTGTTGACTCGGTATTGATACAAATGAAACACTTTGCGCCGATTTACGAAGCCATGATCGCCGAATATCGAGCCAATCTCTACACGAAAGGAGAGCTGCGTGTGAGTAAACGAAACTTCTTGTTACGCTATGCACCTTTTATGTTTCGAGCACGCAAAGGCGTGAGAGATTATTTAATAGAGACGTATAACGAATTACACTATACTGCACCGAATATTTTCGACCGAAAAGTGATTGCCTCCTACGGAACGGTCGACAGATTCGAGGGCGTCGGCGTAGACATACAGGATTATATGCACATCAACGTGTATTCCACTGCTCTACTTACCTCTGAAATTTTATCTCCGATAGCTTCCGATGCACACCGCTATTATACTTATACCGGCAATACGGTGACTGATGAAGACGGCAATCCTTATTATCGACTGGAGTTCCGTCCGAAAAAGAATAGCTCGCAGTTGGTAGAAGGATACATGATAATCAGCACCGACGTATGGAGTATCCGCGAAATGTATCTCGCCGGCCGCGCGGAATATCTACGGTTCACCAATCGCGTCATCATGGGCGAAGTGGACAGACCAAACGAATTTCTTCCTACGCGCTACGACCTTTCTGTCATTTTCGATATGTTAGGGAATCAGGTCGAGAGCGAATTTTCGGCTAACTTGGATTATACGGAAATTCGTTGGCGCGCGCAAGAGACGGAACTTCCCTTGCCGTCGCCACAGAATAAGTACGACTTGACACGCTCGTTTACGTTGCAAACAGATACGACAGGAATGAAAACCGACAGCCTGAGTTTCGATCGGTTGCGCCCTATCCCGTTGACAGACGAAGACAGGAAATACTACGAACATTATACGCAAGAGCGCGATAGCCTATCGCGGCGACCGATATTATATGCGGCCGATCGAATGTTCTGGTCGAATATGGGCGATGCCTTGTTCGGTTGGCAAACCATATACCTCAATCATGGCGGACAAATGCGCATGTCTCCCATTATCGACCCTTCTATGTGGAGTTACAGTCGCACGGATGGTTTTGTCATACGTCAAAATCTTCGGTTCAACCGTTTGTTTTCCGGCGACCGTCTATTGCAAGGTTCCGCGCGTTTGGGCTACAACTTTCTACATAAAGAGTTCCATTGGCGTCTCTATACCGACTTTTATTATTGGCCGCGCAAACGGGCATCCGCTCATTTGCGAATCGGCAACGGTAACCGCATATATAACGGAGATGTGATGGATAATTTAAAAGCAGAGAATAATAATCAAATAGACTTTGACAGTCTGAACTTTACCTACTTCCGAGATTTTTATATCGAGTTTCTGCATCGCGTGGAGCCGGTCAACGGATTGACGATTGACTTAGGATTTGCCTATCACCGGCGGACGACGATCGGTTATCAAGCTTTGTTAGGCGAAGTAGGTACCGAGCTGACGAAACTTCCCGTGCAGCCGTTTTACACAAGTATGTCTCCGCATATCGTTTTGTCATGGACTCCCGGCCAATACTACTACATGTCTGGTGACCGTAAGGTGAATTTGCATTCCCGCTGGCCGACCTTTTCATTGGACTGGGGCAGCGGTCTGAACGGCGTACTTGGTAGTAGTATTCGTTACCAACGCTGGGAACTCGATGTTCAGCACAAAATACAATTAGGACTATTGCGCACGTTCTCATACCGGTTGGGTGCGGGAATATTTACCGATCAAAGCGATGAACTCTACTTCGTTGATTTCGTCAACTTCGCCAAAAATAATCTTCCCGTCGATTGGAATGATGAGATCGGAGGCGTATTTCAGTTGTTAGACCGTCGTTGGTACAATTCTTCCCGTCGCTACTTGTGCGCGCATGCTTCTTACGAATCCCCTTCCCTCGCGCTGACCTACCTGAAAGGCTTGACGCGAAACATTACCCGCGAGCGTATCTATCTGAGCGGGCTGCTGATGCCCCATTTACAGCCTTATCTTGAATTGGGCTACGGGTTCGGTACGCGTATCTTCAACGTTGGTGTATTTATCAACAACATAAATGGTCAGTTCAGCGAGGTCGGCGCAAAGTTCACCTTTGAGTTGTTCAAATAACGCGGTATCTTATTTGCACAATCTCGTATCTAATTCACACAACTTTGTCAGTTAGTTTGCTTAGATAGTCAAAAAATAAGCGAAAAAAGTAGGAAAATGAAATAAATCCGTAACTTTGCCTCACAAATTTAATCCTTTTTGCAAATGAAACACGTTTTTACTTTCCATGTGATAGCCTGCTTGCTACTGGCTACCTGCTCGTTCGGTTCGCTTCAAGCGAAAGATTATCCGTATCAGACTTTTGCGAACGATCCCTTAAAGGCGCGGATCTATACCCTTGACAACGGGTTAAAAGTCTATTTAACAGTAAATACAGAAACGCCCCGTATTCAAACATTCATTGCCGTACGCGTCGGCGGAAAGAATGATCCGAGTGCGACGACAGGATTGGCTCACTATTTCGAGCACCTGATGTTCAAAGGCACCGAGCAATTCGGCACACAGAACTATGCTGCTGAGAAACCGCTGTTGGATCAGATCGAGGCGCAGTTTGAAATCTATCGCGGCACGACGGACGATGCTGCGCGCAAAGCCATATATCACGTGATAGATAGTCTTTCTTACGAAGCCTCCAAGTATTCTATTCCGAACGAATACGACAAACTGATGGCCGCCATAGGTGCCAGCGGTACCAATGCCTATACGGGATTTGACATGACCGTATATACGGAAGACATCCCTTCCAACGCAGTGGAGAATTGGGCAAAGATTCAGGCCGACCGATTTAAGCACAACGTCATTCGCGGTTTTCATACGGAGTTGGAGACTGTGTACGAAGAAAAGAATATGTCGTTGACGCGTGACAGTCGCAAGATGAACGAAGCGTTGCTGGGCGCACTCTTCCCGATGCACCCCTATGGCACGCAAACCGTATTGGGAACGCAAGATCATTTGAAGAATCCTTCCATTAAGACGATCAAGCAATATTACAAGACTTGGTACGTGCCGAACAATATGGCTGTTTGCTTGTCGGGCGACTTTGATCCCGATCAAATGATCGCTACGATAGATAAGTATTTCGGCGACATGAAACCGAATCCGAACTTGCCGAAACTGACGATCAGCCCGTTGCCTACGCGTAGCGCACCGATCGTTCGCGAAGTGTACGGACTCGAAGCTGAGATGGTATCGCTCGGATGGCCGTTGCCGCCGCGTTCAAGCGAAGACTCCGATGGCATAGAACTGTTGAGTAATATATTATATAACGGTAGTGTCGGATTGGTCGACATAGATCTGAACCAAGAACAGAAAGTGCTGAACGCCGCCGCCGGATATAGTGCCATGGCAGACTATTCCGTGTTCATGATGCAGGCGCGTTCCAAAGAAGGACAGACTTTGGAGGAGGTAAAGAACCTGCTGCTGACAGAAATAGAGAAGCTCAAAGCGGGAGATTTTGATGAAAGTTTGCTGAAAGCCACCGTTAACAACTACAAGCTGTATGAACAGCAGCAATTGGAGTACAATCAGATACGCGCTGACATGTTTGTCACGTCATTTATCAATAGTGTGCCGTGGGAACAGTATATTCGTCAAACGGATAACATGGCGAAGCTGACCAAAGCAGACATCGTTCGCTTGGCAAACAAGTATTTCACCAATGGCTATGCCGTTATCTACAAACGACAAGGGGCGGATCCCAATGAAAAGAAAATTGAGAAGCCGACAATCACGCCGATCGTCATGAACCGCGACGCTGTGAGTCCGTTCCTGAAAGAAATACAAAATTCGCACATGAAACCGATCGAGCCGGTCTTCGTTGATTTCAATAAGGATATGTCTAAATTCACGACGAAAGACGGATTGGAAGTCTTGTACAAGCAAAATACGACGAACGACATTTTCTCTTTGGAGTTCATCTTTGAAACGGGCAACAACGCCGACAAAGCATTAGGCACGGCAGCCAGCTACTTTGATTACTTGGGAACGTCGGACATGACGGTCGAAGAAATTAGAGCGAAGCTATACGAATGGGCTTGCAATTATAGCTGGTCGATTTCTTCCGAACGTTCGTATATCGCTATGAGCGGACTTAGTGAAAATATGCCTAAGACGTTGGATTTATTTGAAAAGGTGTTGGCCGGCGTACAAGTGAACAAAGCCATCTATGACAATATCGTAGCAGATATATTGAAGTCGCGAGCGAATGCAAAGACTAACCAATCGACCAATTTCAGTCGCGTATTGAATTATGCTATGTATGGTCCGCTGTCAGCTGCCACGAATTTTTTAAGCACCGACGAGCTTCAACAAATGAACCCACAAACATTGATCGATAAGTTACGCGCATTTAGCGGCTACAAGCATCGCATCGTGTATTATGGTCCTGACTCGCCGGAAAAACTCTTGGCCGCGCTGGAAACATACCACAAGGTTCCCGCACGATTGACCGATGCTCCGAAGCCCGTGAAGTTCCCGTTTGTGAAGACGCCCACGACTAAGATCTATATCGCGCCTTACCAGGCCAACCAGATATACATGTCGCAATATTCCAATACCGGCGAAACCTACAATCCGGCTATCGAACCGACGCGTACGCTTTACAACGCATATTTCGGCGGCGGTATGAACGGCATTGTCTTCCAAGAAATGCGCGAAGCGCGTGGCTTGGCCTATTCGGCCAATGCGTCGCTCGTTTCTCCGAGCCGTTTGTCCGATCCGTACGTGATGCGTACGCAAATAGCTACGCAGAATGATAAGATGATGCAGGCGATTGCGACGTTCAACGAGATTATCAATGACATGCCGCGCTCCGAGGCGGCCTTCAAATTGGCGAAAGACGGACTGATCGCTCGTCTGCGTACGCAACGCACGACCAAAAGTGCCGTACTGAGCCGTTATTTGACGCTGCAAGACCTTGGTCTGACCACCGACCCGAATATCAAGTTGTATAATGACGTGCAAAACATGACACTGAACGACGTGGTGAAATTCCAGCAGGAGCAAGTGAAGAATCGCACGTACAGTTACGTCATTTTGGGCGACGAAGCGACGCTTGACATGGAATCCCTGGGAAAACTCGGGCCTATTCAACGATTGACGACCGAAGAAATTTTCGGATATTAGTCCCTAAAAATAAAAAAATCAAGACGAGCGGTTGCGTGAGCGCAACCGCTCGACCTTTTCTCGCTGCTTATGCGAACGAGCGAGTATGTTAGTAAATTATCCGAGCCGGAAATTTTACTATCTTACGAGGAAATTTTACGCTCGTACCGCAAAAAATAACCGCTATTGTGCAACCTTTTTTCAACTTAGTGCGTCTAACCGTATAAAGTGTTTAATAATAAAGTCAATTACTATCCTATGAATTTAAAAAGTATCTTTTGGGGGCTTACGCTGTTCCTCACATCTGGCTCTCTCTTACATGCTCAGACAATCACAGGTCGCGTCGTAGAAGCCGACGGCGGCGAACCGCTCCCCTTTGTCAATATCGCAATTTTGCAACTTCCCGACTCCACACTCGTGACGGGTGCCGTATCCGATGACGATGGAAGGTACACGCTGACCCTTCCCGAGACCTCCGCTTCGTTATTACTGAATGCAAGTAGCATCGGCTACCGATCACTGACCCTTCCCGTGCGCGGTAGCGACCTGAGCGTGCTGCGTTTGCAAGCAGACGCTGCGCTACTCAACGAAGTAGTGGTGACGGGCAAGCGGGTGGTTACACATCGCTTTGAAAATAACGGAATCAGCACGGACATAGACGTGTCGCCCTTGCGTACGCTCGGCACGGCATTGGACGTACTCGGTCAATTGCCGTTCATCTACAAAGACGGCGACGAGATTAGCGTACTTGGCAGAGGCACGCCGCTCATTTACATCAACAATCGGTTGGTGCGCGACATGAATGAGGTGAAACAGCTACGTTCCGAACAAATCAAGAAAGTGCTTGTCATTACCAACCCCGGCGCAGAATACGACAGTACGGTCAGTGCGGTCATCCGCATTACTACCGTGAAAGGGCAGGGAGAAGGTTGGAGCGGTACGAGTAGCGCAACGGGAATCCTCAACCGTAAGTATAATATCACGGCTCAGCAAGACTTGAACTATCGAACCGGCGAATGGGATTTTTTCGGTATGGGGTATCTCTATTCCGGTAAGGCTTTGGAATATATGGATTTCGAGCAGGAAACGCCGAAGCGCGAAACGGCAGATACGAAGATTCTTTCCCGTTTTTCAGTGAGGCAGTATGTTCCTATCCAAAACGTATATGCCAGAGGCGGCTTCAATAAGTCGTTCGGCGACGAGGGAAACTTCGGTGCCCGATACACTTTTTCTCGTACTATCCCGCAAATGGCCGGTTTATACTT
>JAISIB010000147.1 GCA_031262265.1 Prevotellaceae bacterium | reverse complement strand
CCTTCGGCCACGTCATCTGCGATGCTTCGGTCGAGAACCGACCCGTTGTCGATAACATCAATCAGTTTCTCATAGACTTTTCCCGGCAGATACTTAAACATTTTAGCACGGTTAAAGACATACTTACCAAAGTATTCCGACGGGCGTTCAGCCGGCGTCGGCACTTCCATTGCCTTTTTCTTAAAAGCAGTTTCTACTACTCTAAATCTCAGTTTTGACATACTTGTGATCGTTATATTTAATGATTAAGGTGAAAAGCGAGATAAAATGTTTCCTACTAATTATAATAAGGTATGACTTAAAAACTTATGCCAAATACGAAATATGCTTGTTCCGCTTTCGGATTACAAGTAACCTTCACGGAAAGCGGCAGAGAAAACGTAGGCGTCACATTCAGCTCCTTTGTTGCTCCCAGTCCGACGTTTATTAGATTAAATCCCGTCGCACCATAGTATTCGCTCTTCCAAGGAGAAACGCCTAATTCAGCACCGAAATCTACGCCGCCAAGCGTGAAAGGAACAGCAATCTCCGCATACGAAGAATAAGCCCGTTTGCCGTCAGTCCCGTAATAGTCGGCACCGGCGATATTGGTGTTCCATGTCAGCGCAAGAAAGCCGAAATCATATCCCAACGTACCTTCCAATACATGCGCCGTACGATGCGCGGCAAAAGTAAAGTATTTCTCGTCGCCACCGGTCACCCAGTAATCGGTCAGAGCTACGCTGAAACCACCCGTTTCATAGCCCAATGTCAAATCAAACTCCTTTGCGTCGTTCGCATCTAAGCCGATTGATCCCCATGCGGACAAAGAAAATCCGTTTTTGCCGATAGCTAAACTCGGTTGGATACTGACTCCGCCCAAGTTCTGGCCGCGCCAAATGTAACTGCTAACTACATCGGCACCCAAAGAAACCTCGAAACCATCTTCGGGAACCGCCTCATCCTGCGTTCCCATGATCTCGGTCAAAGTCCCGTATAGTTCTTTAATAAAACCTCCGAGTCCGGAATTCTCTTGCGCCTGTGCGGTGAATGCCGCAAACGCCATACAGACCAAAAATAACCCTTTTTTCATATTTATCTGATTAAGTACATTCAATACAACCAGTTTCGGAGACGCCGCATGGCTTCCACGCAATTTTCTTGTTCGCCAAAAGCTGTTAGCCGGATATATCCTTCGCCGCTGGGGCCGAATCCTACGCCCGGCGTACCGACAACGTTCGCTTCATACAACATCTGTTCGAAGAACTTCCACGATGGCGTCTTGTCGGGCGTTTGTACCCACAAGTACGGCGCATTTACTCCGCCGAAGACCGTCAATCCGCAGGCTTCCAAGCCTTCTTTCATCACACGAGCGTTAGACATATAATAATCGATCGTCCGTCTAATTTGCGTTTTCCCGTCCGGTGTATAAATAGCCTCCGCTGCACGCTGCGTAATGTACGACGCGCCGTTAAATTTGGTCGTTTGTCGTCGATTCCACAAAGCATTTAACGAAACGCGTTCGCCTTGCCGAGTCTTCCCGCTGACTTCCTTCGGAACAACCGTGTACCCGCAACGCACACCCGTAAAGCCGGCCGTTTTAGAGAAACTGCGAAATTCGATGGCACACTGCTTCGCTCCTTCAATTTCGTAGATAGAATGCGGCACGTCCGCCTCTTGAATGTATGCTTCGTAAGCCGCATCATATAATATTAAGGTATCGTTCGCCAAAGCGTAATCTACCCACTTTTTCAATTCTGCTTTGCTCAGCGTCGTACCCGTCGGATTGTTCGGATAACACAAGTAAAGCATATCCACGCGCTCGGTCGGAAGTTGCGGAACGAACCGGTTCTCACCCGTACAAGGAATGTAAACGATTCGACTCCATTTGCCGTCCGACTGCAACTCGCCGGCGCGTCCACCCATTACGTTGCTATCGATATAAACCGGATAGACCGGATCCGTTAGTCCGACCCGATTGTCGGCATGCAGGATGTCGCCGATATTTCCGGTATCACTCTTGGCACCGTCGCTCACAAAAACTTCATCGGTAGATAGCGTAATGCCACGCGGTAGGTAGTCGTTCTCGACAATGGCTTTCGTCAGGAAATCGTATCCTTGCTCCGGTCCATAACCGCGAAAGGTCGTTTTATCAGCCATCTCGTTCACCGCTTTATTCATGGCAGCGATGCAAGCCGGCGCCAACGGTTGCGTCACATCGCCGATACCTAATCGAATAAGATCCTTGTCCGGATGGCTTTCCTTAAAAGCAGCTACTTTCTTAGCTATATCCGAGAATAAGTAGCTGCCCGGAAGTTTCAAAAATTGTTCGTTTACTAATGCCATTGCGCTTTCTCTATATGATGGTTGTCTGGGTTGCTATATTATTAATGGTATATTACAATTCTATTTCCCCTTCAAAAACTTTCGTCGCCCCGCCGGTCATCATCACATGCCCGCTCCGCTCATCCCACTCGATAGTCAATCGTCCGCCGTCCATAATCAGTTCACTTTTTCTTCCCGTTCGTCCGGTGAACGAAGCCGCTACGGCCGTGGCGCACGCGCCCGTACCGCAAGCCATCGTAATACCGGATCCGCGCTCCCATACGCGCATACGAATAGCATCGCCTGAGAGCAGTTGCGCAAACTCTACATTGATACGATCCGGAAATAGCGGATGATTCTCCAAGGAAGGACCGACAACCGGCAAATCTACCTTATTAATATCATCGACAAAGATCACCAAATGCGGATTCCCCATCGAGACATACGTCGCTTCATACGAGACGCCGGCAGCATTTAAGACAATCGACCGCATGTCGGACGGCGCACCCATATCCACGGTGACGGTTTCTACTTTGTTATCGTCAGAGAGATGTATCCTAAGAATTTTAATGCCTGACAAAGTTTCCAGCGCAATCTCGGTTTTTGTCGTCATGCCGCTTTCATATACATATTTGGCAATACACCGCGTTGCGTTGCCGCACATTAAAGCTTCCGAGCCATCGGCATTGAAAATCCGCATACTGAAATCGGCTACCGATGAAGCACCGATCAGCACCAATCCGTCGCTTCCGATTCCCGTATGATAGGCACTCCATTGCACGGCCAACTTCGCAGGGTCGACAAGCGGGTACTTGCTCGTATCTACATATATATAGTCGTTAGCTGCCCCATGCATTTTTGTAAACCTAATCCTCTGATGTGTCATTTCGATTAAAAATAACGTAAAATACTTACTATTTGCGCGCAAAATTAGTGTTTCATATTCTAATAGCAAAGTAAATTCGCAAAAAAAAACAACGAAAAGCAGTTTTTTATTCGTTTGTCGACGAAATGCCGCCGTAGGGTGAATCCACAAGGTCGTATGTTAGCGAATTATCAAAGCGCGAAAGAAAAATATCCGGCTTTGATAATCGACTATCTGACCTTGATATTTTGTCGCCAACGTTAAAAAAGCAACGAAGATACGGACAAGAAAAACTTCTCGCAGGGGAAAACAAAAAAGTAACAGCAAAGTCTTCGATTTTATTAGGGCGGATAATATGTTTTTCTTAATTTTGTGGCGTTTTTCAAATAAGTTATTTTACTCAAACAGTTTTTAATTTTCATAAGATGAAACGATTACTGCTTTCTGCTTTTTTATTGTGTTCCGTAGTCTTTATACTACAAGCACAGGTAACGACCTCTTCCATGAGCGGTAAGGTGGTCACCGGAAATGAACCCGTTATCGGCGCAACCGTACAAGCGGTGCACGAACCTTCGGGGACATTATACGGTGCCGCTACCAACATAGAAGGACGCTTCTCACTGCAAGGCATGCGTACGGGCGGGCCGTATAAAGTAACAATCTCGTTCATAGGCTTCCAAACCGTGGTAGTAGAAGGAATCACCCTCAAATTGGGCGAGAACTACCAGGTGGACGCAGACATGAAAGAGAGTGCTGCACTATTGGACGAAGTGATCATCACCGGCACGCGTTCCAAATTAGGCAATGAGCGCACCGGCGCCACCACTAACGTCAACAACCGCGAAATCACCACGTTGCCTTCCATCAACCGAAGCATCGTTGACTACACGCGCCTCTCTCCGTATTCGGGCAGCGGACGTAGTTTCGGCGGACGCGACGGTCGTCTGAACAATATCACCATTGACGGTGCCAACTTCAACAACTACTTCGGTTTGAACGACGCGCTTCCCGGCGGCGGCAACCCTATTTCTATCGACGCTATCGAAGAATTGCAGGTGACCATCGCTCCGTTTGACGTGCGCCAAGCTAATTTTGTGGGCGCGGGCATTAACGCCATTACGAAAAGCGGTACCAATACGTTTAAGGGTTCGGTATACACCTATCTCCGTAACCAAGATTTGCGCGGCAATAAGGTGGACGGAACATACTTAGGGACGCCGTTCGAAGAAAAGACGAATATTTACGGATTCACGTTAGGTGGCCCCATTATCAAGAATAAACTCTTTTTCTTCGTAAATGCGGAGAAAGAAGAATCGCCCGGTCAGACCACCACTTACCGTGTTTCGGAAGACGGCCAAGCGGTTGAAAACCGATACAGCCGGACGACGGCAGCAGATATGGACGCTTTTGCCAATGTTCTAAAAAATACGTACGGATACGACCCGGGTTCGTACACTAATTTTCCGGGTGGAACGACGAACAATAAGATTCTGGCACGTTTGGACTGGAATATCAACGATGCACACAAGCTAACCGTTCGCTATAACTACACAAAGAACCAAACATGGATAGCTACGAACGGTAACTCGGCTCCTCGTCCGCGCGCTGCACACAATCGTATCTCGGAATACTCGATGGCGTTCAGCAACAACGTGTATAGTATGGACAACACGGTAGCATCGGTTACGGGCGAACTAAACAGCCGTCTCGGCAACAGTTTGTCTAATCAGATATTGGCTACCTATACCAATATTGAGGATATGCGCGGTAGCAATTCGGCTCCGTTCCCGCACGTAGACATTTGGAAAGAGGGAGATATCTTCATGAGCGCAGGATATGAACTCTTCACATGGAACAATGGAGTGAAGAATAAAGTCATTACCGTTGCCGATAATCTCACATACACGCTGGGTAACCACAAACTGACAGGCGGTGTAAGCTACGAAAACCAATATGTTTCGAACGCATACATGCGTTATGCGACGGGATACTATCGTTTTGCCAGCTTCGACGACTTCCAAACCGGCAAAGCACCGATTGCTTTCGGTTTGACGTACGGTTATGGCGGAAATCTGAATCCCGTATCAGAACTTTCGTTCGGTCAATGGTCAGCTTACGCGCAAGACGAATGGAACGTGTCCGATCGATTAAAAGCAACCTATGGCATTCGCGCCGACTTGAATCTTTATCTGAACGATTTGGCCGAAAACACAGCCATCTCAGCAGAAACATTCCTCGACGGCCAGAGAATCAACACCGGCTTGTGGCCTAAATCAAGAGTATTGCTTTCACCGCGTATCGGCTTGAATTGGGATGTGTTCGGAGACAAATCTCTGAAAGTATCTTACGGCATGGGAATCTTCACCGGACGTATTCCTTTGGTATTCTTCACCAATATGCCGACCAATGCCGGTATGATTCAAAATACAATCGGCGAAAACGGCCTTTCTGCCGAGCAATACGCCAAATTGATGCCGAATGGCAAGATGCTGACAGACGTTAATGAGATCGTACAAGCACTTGGCTTGCCTAATCAGCCTGCCCAACAATTACCGTCCTCAACGGCAGCCGTAGACCGCAATTTTAAATTGCCGCAAGTATGGAAAATGTCGCTGGCCGTTGATTGGCAAGCACCCGTTGACTTCCCGCTGAACTTCCGCTTGGAAGGTATGTACTCCAAAGACATCAATGCGATGGTACAAAAGAATATCAACGTCATGGATGTAGAAGGTTTGCCGCAATTTGCAGGTCCCGACAATCGTTATATCTATCCGGGCAACAAGGGGTATTACGTAAACTCGAAAATGGGAGACGTCATGCTCTTACAAAACACGAATAAGGGCTACGGCTACAACCTGAATTTCATGGTCAACACTAATCCGGTAGAAAACCTCAACCTGATGTTGAGCTATACCTACACCGTGGTGAAAGAAGTATCGGGTAATCCGGGCAATCAGGCGGCTTCGGCGTGGAACAACCAACCTACGGTCAACGGCGCCAATCAATATACGTTGCAGAACTCGCAATACGTAACGCCGCACAAGGTGATCGGATCACTGACGTATCGTATTCCCGATTGCAGCACATGGAAAGGAACGAGCATCGGTATTTACTACACCGGCTACAATCCCGGTCGATACAGCTACATGTATAGTAACGACATGAACGGCGATGAAGTAATTTACGACTTGATGTATATCCCCGCTTCGAAGAATGACATTTCTTTCGTCGACATTACCAACACAGGTGGCGAGGTGCTTCTGACGGCCGCCGAGCAAGCTGACGCATTCTGGAATTTTGTTGAACAAGACTCTTATCTGAGTAAACATAAAGGCGAATATGCCGAAGCATTCTCCGCTGTTTATCCTTGGGTGAACCGTTTTGACGTGAAGTTGACCAAAGACTTTTATGTCAACGTAGGCAAAACGAAAAATACGTTGCAGCTTACGTTCGATATCCTGAATATCGGAAACCTTCTCAACAGCTCTTGGGGCGTTACGAAGAACTCCGTTATCAGCAATCCG
>JAISIB010000074.1 GCA_031262265.1 Prevotellaceae bacterium | reverse complement strand
ATGTACTATAGGAAACAACACGATTGTTTCTTATATGGACGCCGATATATATACCTCCGTCAAGGAACGTATAGCGATTCCGGAAGTGGACAAATTCATCAAAGACGGCGGATTCGTGCTTTGTTTGTATAAGATTAAACGCACTTAAAGCCTATACTTGATATGATACGCATAGAGATACGACGACCGGCAAATGCGGCAAAAACAACTTACACGGATAATAAATTATCAAAGCCGTTCGTTCGCATAACAAAGCCGCAAAATTCGCTCGCAAAGCGGCTTATTCCCGTCACGACCGACAGGGTGATGAGACGAGCCTTAGGTGGCCTCCTATGCGCATACCTCTGCTTGTCGGCTTGTACGACAAAATCCGCATCCGACTCCGTTCATGAAGGAACTACGTTATCCATTGACGTAGGAAATGTATCGGATAAGCGATTGCAGGATATAACCGCAAGTATTGACACCTTCTATCTGGAAACATCCGATGAACATATTATAGGGAGCGTCGATAAGGTAGAGAAAATAGGTAATAAGATATATATTCTTGATGTATACAACGCTAAATCTCTTTTCGTATATAACGGCGATACCGGTCGATTTATGTATAATATAGGCCGGTATGGGAATGGCCCCGGTGAATACAGACTTCCTTCTGATTTTGCAATACATCCGATAAGCGGAAATATTTTTGTGTTGGATGACATCTCAAACAGATTGTTACAATATGATAGATCATCCGGTCGTTTTCTCTCCGCAAGTAGCGGATTGAACAACTATATAGGTGATTTTATCTTCACGAAAGATGGAAATGCCATCATCTATGCTTACGGAAATGCTCATGACGGGGAGTATTATTTAGACGTCACCGACAGTGAAGGCCAGCTCATCAAGGAATTGCTTCCGATTCCCAAACATGCGAAGAATATGAATATACAACCTTTTGCGCCCCTACAATCTCTTCCCAACGACACCATTGTATTTCTTCCTCCATTCAGCAATCGGATCTATCAGATTTATAACGATACGATTATCCAGCAACGCTATTTCTTGGACTTCGGCGACCACTGGCCTGCCCCAAGTTATACGGAGAATCGAGACGATGTCTATACTGTCAGTCAAGAATTGATTTCGTACGGCTATGTGATATTCGTAAACTATACGGAAACGGCAGAACTTCTACACATCTATTTCACACTTATGGGTAAGCAGTATTCCTACTTCTATAATAAGCAGACGAAACAGTCCGTTCTGATTGACAATGACCTTTCCCATATATCCGAACAGGTTAAGGGAGCTTTTGGTTCGTCTTTCGTGTATGCCTCTTACGAAGAAGATGGAACGGCCTTGATTCTATTTGAGTTAGATTGGGAGAAAATATAATCATTAAATACAATACTATTATGAACTATCAAGCTATTAAAACGTATCTCCTTACTGCTATTGCATTGCTCATGGTTGGTGCTTGCGCGGAGAAATCATTAGATTACTATGTAATAGAATTGGATAGCGAACTATATGCCGACAACAAAAGCATACTTCTAAATGATCTGGCCGAAAGCATACGGGTGATTCCAGTACAGACTACTGACTCCGTCTTACTCGCAAGTATTACTATTGCCGGCACTCAGGGAAACGACATAGTCGCTTATACGAGTAGGTATGCTTATCGAATCAATAAAACCGACGGCTCCGTACGAATATTCCTCAACAAACGGGGAGAAGGACCCAAAGAATATGGCAGCATAGCCTCTATGGTATTGGAGAGCGATACGGCCGTGATGCTTATGGACTTGCGAAAATACGGATTTGCCAGATATAATCTTCGCGGAGAGTTTCTTGATTTCACACCCCTTGATAGTCTATCCAGTTATCATAAACTGCCGGACGGAAACTATTACGCTACTTATCCGCTCTACCTGAAAACGCCCTCTTATACGGCCGTTTATGACAAAGACCGGAACTTTCTGCGTCGCGGGATCTACAACGATCGACGGGAGATGGAATATAACCTGAATATTCTCAATAGTGATTTGAGAAGATCCAACGGAAGGTTGTTATACAAAGATTACTTTGGCGATACGATCTTTCAAGTGACTACCGAGCAAGATAGACCTTATCTGATCATAAAGAAAGGAGCCTATAAGCTTCCTCCTGAGATGATGGCCGACTTTCAAAAGGCTCGGAGTGGAGGGCACAATTATATTCGAGAACAGGACTACCATATTGCTTCCAAGTATTATTTTCTGCGTTCTCTCTATTCCAGAAGAGAGTATTATGATATATGGGATATGGAGACGGGCAAGTTGCTCTATCGTCAGATACGAGACGACATAGACACCCCGATAGGAATTCCGGTGCTCGTAAACAACATAGAGATTCGAGTGTGGCCGAACTATGCTCCTCATATAGAAAATAATACCATTTACTGCCAGATACCGCCTGCCGACGTATTGAAACTATTCCCTGACGCGCCGGAAGATACTAACCCGATGCTATTGGAAGTAAAATTGAAAGAATAGGCGGAAGCACGGTTCTCTGCCCGAGGAAGCGAGTACCCCCAATAACTTACGCGGATAATAAATTATCGAAGCCGCCCGTTCACATAACAAAGCCGCAAAAATCGCTCGCAAAGCGGCTAAATTCCTTTATCTTTGTCGCGGTATAAATTAAAACTCGGGAAAAGGATGAAACACTTTACTTCTGTGCATGACATCGGCAACTTGCAGGCCGCGCTGGCCGAAGCCGTTGAAATAAAAAACGACCGTTTTAAATATGTAGAGCTGGGGCGCAACAAAACCCTGCTCATGGTATTTTTCAATTCGAGCCTGCGTACGCGTCTGAGCACGCAAAAAGCCGCGATGAACTTGGGTATGAACGTAATCGTGCTGGATATCAATCAAGGTGCGTGGAAACTGGAAACCGAGCGTGGCGTAGTGATGGACGGCGACAAGTCGGAGCACATTTTGGAGGCCATTCCCGTCATGGGATGCTATTGCGACGTGATCGGCGTACGTTCGTTCGCACGCTTTGAAAGTCGCGAATTCGATTATCAAGAGACCATCCTCAATCAATTCATTCAATACTCGGGACGACCGGTGTTCTCGATGGAAGCAGCTACCGGACATCCGTTGCAGAGCTTCGCCGATCTGATCACGATCGAGGAATATAAGAAAACCGCTCGTCCGAAAGTGGTACTCACATGGGCGCCACATCCCAAACCGCTACCGCAAGCCGTACCGAACTCTTTCGCCGAGTGGATGAATGCGGCAGGCTATGACTTGG
Source organism: Prevotellaceae bacterium (assembly GCA_031262265.1). Classification (GTDB taxonomy): domain Bacteria; phylum Bacteroidota; class Bacteroidia; order Bacteroidales; family Bacteroidaceae; genus JAISIB01. The sequence goes on along the minus strand of JAISIB010000074.1, from coordinate 3,367 downwards.
TCATCACTCATCCCGAGGGCTACGAACTGGATAAGAAATTTACGGGCAACGCTCCGATCGAATATGACCAGATGAAAGCATTCGCAGGTGCCGACTTCGTGTACGCGAAAAGCTGGGCGGCCTACGAAGGTGATTACGGAGGCATTTTATCGACTGATCGCAGCTGGACTGTCAGTGATCGGCAAATGGCCGTGACGAATAACGCATACTTTATGCATTGCTTACCCGTGCGCCGCAATATGATCGTGACAGACGAAGTCATCGAAAGTCCGCAATCTATCGTCATTCCCGAAGCGGCTAACCGTGAAATATCGGCAACCGTCGTACTAAAACATTTGTTAGGATAGGAAAAAACCTTACATCTGTCTCAAAAAACAGCAGATTATTTGATTGATAGGAGTTTACTACCCGATTGGACTTGGGTAGGTAACGGTTAAGTAACGAAGGGAACTCTTTGGTTCACTTTGTTTTGCATCCGTTCAAAGACCATACTGCAAAGGTATGGAAGTTCTTTGTGATTGCCAAATGTATCACTCATAAAACGGATAAATGAGCCGGATTGTATCTGTGTACTGCGGTTTCTAATATTTTTTGCCTCTTCCGGCAACTTTTTTAGCAATTTGATTGCAGTGTTCACGATATACCGCTAACTTAGTGGTGAGAACGCTACATGCGCTATTGTATAACATTTTAATGACTGCAATTATGAATAGTAACATCCAAGGACTCATCAAAGAGTTAGAAGCTGGACTTCGACTCAAGGAATCGAAGTTCAAGGATACGGTTAATGATTCAGGCGCAATCGTTGCTTACTTGAAAGAAGGCTTTATTCACCTGAAAACATTGGTATCCGAGTACGGTTTTGAGAGTGAAGAGGAAGAAATTCACTTCTTCAAGAAACTCAAACCGGAACTGTTCTACAAGATGCTCTATTACCACAAGGTAAGAGAGTATGAGATTCTCAAACCCGAGTTCGGTCATGAACAGCAGAGGGACTTTATAAAAGAGGCGCAAGCGAATATCCATGGATTTCAGCACAGACATGAAGATTTCATGCGATATTACAAGTCCGGCGATACCAAACATGATAAAGAGTATTTTCTCCGCAAGAACTTCAGCAAGGAAGGGATGGAGGGATTATACTTTGAACGTGACCAAACATTTTCCACCAACTACGATTACATCTTGGGCAAACTGTTAGCCGCGAAGTTGTTTAATAAGTATTTGGTTGAAGAACTTCGGCGCATTAAGAAGGAAGAAGAGATGGGCATTGAGCCGCATCGCGAAAATCTGCCGCTTACATGGACAGGGCAACAAAGCGACTTGGTAGAGTTGCTCTACGGTGTATCCCTCACAGGCAGTGTCAACAATGGCAATATCAGCATTCAAGAGTTGGCTGCCTCGCTCGGGAGGATATTCAACATAGAACTGAACGATGTTTATCGTACGTTCCATGAGATTAAGAAGCGTAAAAACGACCAGACATTTTTCCTCACGAGGATGGCTCGGTTGATACGTGGACACATGGAGGAACTTGACAACAAATGAAGTATCTCCATTGGAATGAAAAGCATGTAGCGTTCTTCTCCCCCAGGGTAATACATAAAAATCATCCCCAACTTGGGGAAACCTTGTGAAACGGGTTGATTGCATCTGGCGACCTTTGCCGACGTAACATTAAAAAAGGAGGTCGCCATGTTTATCGACGATACACACTTTGAGGAGTGGATGAAACGCCTGATGAAGCGTTTCGACGAAGTTCTCCTGCGGCTGGGCAATCCGCCCACCAAGGACGCACCCATCTATGAGGGCGAGAAGTTGCTGGACGATGCCGATATATGTCTGCTGCTCCATATCAGCAAGCGGACGTTGCAACGCTACCGCAGCAACAAAGAGTTGCCTTACCAAAGCATTCACCAGAAGATATATTATCGGGAATCGGACGTGATGGAATTTATCCGCAAACACTTCCGTAAACGCAAAGGTCGTCCCGACCCTGACGACATTCATATTTGATATGGAAAACTGATAATCAATATTCATTTCTTGCTTTGTTTAGTTGAGACAATAAGCAAAATCCCGCCTTGGTCGTGATGACCGGGGCGGGATTTCCATTGAATAGCCTGTTCGTAAAACCCTATCCTATCTTCATGCGCCCTGCAGGTCGGGCTATTACAAGATGATTACCCATTGCCTCTTGGGCAGACTTCAGCCGTTCGGGAATGGCAATAGGAATTACCTTTTCCTCCACTGTATGTATGACTACTTCGGGCTTCTCTTCTATCATAGAATTGTCGGCGCCTTCACCAATACTTTCCTCTATCGGTTTTAGCGACAGCTGAATCTTACGGTCAAGGGCGGAGAGTTCCGACTTGAGCGAGGCGAGTTCTTCCTCCTTACGCCATGTACCTTCGACCACGCCTTTGAGTACGGGAATATCCACCGATACCTTTTCGTTCTCCGCACGATACTTTTCCAACAGCTTTGGCATGGTATCCAAGGCATGGAGTGGATTGAGCGATGCCAGTTTCGGGTCGTTTGCCAGTACACCATTATTATAGGTATAGAGGATGTCGCCTTCGCCTTTGACGAAGAAGCGGTTCTGCACGAAGTCGAGACCTTCTTTTTGGGTAGTCTCGGTCTTGACCAGCAACGTAAAGCCGTACAAAGAACCAATGGCTTTGTGCTGCCCGTAGGTACGCTCGGTATCGGCAATGGAGTTAAGACGCTTTCCGATGGCTTGCGGGTTGTTGCTGTCCAATCCGTCTATCCGAATCAGATTGAGCAGCGTGCCGTCCTTATAGGTCTGTTTACGGCTGTCAAAGGCTTCCATGTCTTTGGAGATGCGCTCCATGAGGCTGTCGTTCTTCTCCACCGTTTGCAGAATGCTCTCCAACTTGTAACGAGAGGATGACTTACCTCGCACGAACGCCTGCCGTTCGCTTTCAAGAGCTGCGACCTTCTTCTCCAAACGGGCTTTCTCCAACAAGTCGGTATTGCCTGACAAGATAGCCACGTACTCGGAAAAGTTCATGCCCGACTTCTCATCCATCGCACCCTCGTCAATGGTGCGGCTGCCGAGATTGTTCCGCTTGAGCTGGTTGATGAAGAGCTGCTTGTTATGGAGTAGTCCGAACTTGTAAGCGTCCAGCGACTTCTCCACGGCATAGAAGATAACATCGACCTTGTTGTCGGCATACTTCTTGGCAACTTCATTGCCACGTCTGATAGCCCGCCCCTCCCGCTGTTCCAAAGCGGCGGGCACCCACGGCGAATCCAGATGATGAACGGCAACGGCTCTTCTTTGAGCGTTTACTCCCGTGCCAAGCATCTCGGTACTACCAAAGAGTACACGAATGCTGCCGTC
>JAISIB010000070.1 GCA_031262265.1 Prevotellaceae bacterium | reverse complement strand
TACAACGTGAGCTTTCGCCAAGTCTACAACATTGATATAGTCTCGTATACATGTACCATCCGGCGTATTATAATCACTTCCGAATATGCTCAGCTTCTCGCGTATCCCCATCGCTGTTTGTGTGATATAGGGTACGAGATTCTGAGGTACTCCGTTGGGTAATTCGCCTAAAAGAGCCGTAGAATGTGCGCCAATCGGATTGAAATATCTCAAAAGAATAGCGCTTATCGGGCTTCCCGATGCTACGGTGTCACGAATGATTTCCTCATTTATCTGCTTCGTATTCCCATACGGAGATTCTGCCGGCTTAATAGGGGCTTTCTCCGTCACAGGAAGTTTATCCGGTTGCCCGTACACCGTGCAAGAAGAAGAAAAAACGATTCCTCCTACATTGTGTTTAGGCATCAACTCCAAAAGATTAATCAGGGAGACAAGATTGTTCCTATAGTACATAAGCGGTTTCGCTACCGACTCACCCACTGCTTTACTTGCAGCGAAGTGAATGATAGCTTCAATCCCCGTATATTTTGAAAATACGTTATCAAGCGCTTTGTAATCAAGGCAATCTATTTCCTCGAAGGCAGGGCGAATAGTAGTTATCTTCTCTATATGATCAATAACTCCAGCCATAGAGTTCGATAGGTTATCTACGATAACCACTTCATACCCTGCATTCTGAAGTTCAACAACTGTGTGAGAACCTATATATCCGGTACCTCCGGTAACTAATATTCGCTTTTTCATCAATTGTGTTGACTTTAAATCGTTGCAAATTTATGGAATAATTCTATTCAAGCATCTTTTTCTTTAAAAAAAGTGATTAAATGCCTAAAGAAACTGTTACATCCTTTATTTTGTCCTCTGCTTCGGCATTTGCACCGTCGTAGCAATGACGACATTCCATCTCTCCTTTGACTTCAATATAGAACTTTATTTTCGGTTCAGTACCGGAAGGACGAATTGAAACTTTCGTTCCGTCTTCGGTGAAGTATTGCAGGACGTTCGACGTTTCGGGCATCACCAAATCGCTGACTTTCCCGTTTGCATCCGTTTGCTTGAGCGTGAGGAAGTCTTTCCGCAAAACAACCTTTGAACCGGCAATCTCTTTCGGCGGATTGTTGCGGTAATTGGTCATCATTTGCTGGATTTGCTCGGCACCGATTCTGCCCGGCTTTACCACGCTTATACCTTTTTCTTTAGAGAAACCGTATTCCACATAAATATCTTGCAACAGTTGGAAAAGGGTCTTCCCATTGTCTTTCGCCCATGCGGCTATTTCGGCAATGAGGCAACATGCAGATACGGCATCTTTGTCTCTGACAAAATCTTCAGCCAGGAAACCGTAGCTTTCTTCACCCCCTCCGATGTATTTCTTCTTGCCTTCGAGCAAACGTATTTCGCGCGCAATCCATTTGAAACCGGTGTAGCAATCGAGCATTTCGATGTTGTTCTTATCGGCGATTTTCTTAATAAGTTCGGTGGTGACGATGGTCTTTACGCAAAATTCGTTTCCGGTGATTTTCCCCAACGCTTTATACTGTGTCAGTATATAATATAGGTACATCATGCAGGTTTGATTACCGTTGATAAGCACCCATTCGCCCTTGTCGTTTTTGCAGGCAATGCCTACACGGTCGGCATCGGGATCGCTCGCCATAACCAGCTCGGCATCGGTGGCTTTAGCCCGTTCGATAGCCATAGATAGTGCGGCAGGCTCTTCCGGATTCGGTGATTTTACGGTAGGAAAGTCCCCACTGATAACATCCTGCTCGGGTACGTCAATGATATGCGTGAATCCCCACATTTTCAGCGCACGGGGAATCAGCGTAATACCTGTTCCGTGCAACGGAGTGTAGACAATCTTCATGTCGTGATGGCGCTGGATAACGTCGGGAGCGATAGATACCGTTTTTACTTTATCCAAGAAAACTTTATCCACGTTTTCGCCTATGATTTCGATCAATGCGTCGTTGCCTTTGAATTTGATATCCGCTACTTTTATTTTATTGACTTCGTCGATGATTCCCTTGTCATGCGGTGCTAATACTTGTGCGCCGTCTTCCCAATATGCTTTGTAGCCGTTGTACTCTTTCGGATTGTGGGAAGCCGTCAGGATGATTCCGCTTTGGCACCCAAGATGACGGATAGCAAAGGAAACTTCCGGCGTAGGACGCAGGTTTTCAAACAGATAGACCTTTATTCCATTTGCCGAAAAAATAGCGGCGGATATCTTTGCAAACTTACGGCTATTGTTTCTGCAATCATGCCCCACAATTACAGATAATCCCTTGGTTGTTTTACAAACCTTATTCAGGTAGTTTGCAAGGCCTTGTGTAGCAGCTCCTACGGTATATATGTTCATGCGATTACTGCCGGCTCCCATGATGCCGCGCAGACCGCCGGTGCCAAATTCCAAATCTTTATAGAACGAGTTGATTAGCTCATTCTTGTCTTCGCTGTCCAACATTCGTTGCACTTCTGCTTGTGTTTCAGCGTCATAGTCCGGCGTAAGCCATGTCTTGGCTTTCGCGATGACTTGCTCGATAATTTCTTGATTGTTGTCCATAAAATTATTTGTTTAAGTTCGTTTTCGTGTGAATGAAATCATTTGGCGGGCATTTTATACCTGTCGCCGGTTTGTTTGACGTATTCTTCCAAGAACTCTTTCGGATATCCGGGACGAAGTACGCTTGCAGGCTGGCCGATGGAATTGCGGGCAAACTTTCCGTTTTTCATTTGTTTCACTACGCCGTCATTGTATTTTACGATGAGAAATTCCCCTAATTTCTTCCATGCCTGAAAGGCTTGTGTAGCTGTCATTCCCGTGTAGTCCGTCAGGAAGGCTTTGGCTTGTTCGGGGTCTTTTTCGTACAGTTTGGCTGCGGTGGCTTCAACGCTTGGCTGCATTTCGAAGTACGTTGTTTCGAGTTGCTTTTGCACCGTGCGCAGGTCGCCTATCATCAAATCATAGCGTGGGTAAATCATATTGGCCACCCAGTTGTGAATCCAGAATGAAGAGTCCCATGAGAATGTAATGTAGTCGGCACCGTTGGCAGCATAGCAGTCGGGCACTTTGGTTGTGCAGCAGTAAACGGGAGTGAAAATACTCATATTTGCGTCATCGGTTGTGAACCACAATACACCGCCAATAGCGTTATGCATATCGGCACGCATCTGCGCAACGAACACGAAACCGGACTGGAAAGTCGAGATGGGTCGTTCGTTGAAATATTCCTGGTCGCCTACTTTGAAGCTCAACGGAGAAAGGCGGTAAGGCGTTTTATACGGGCCGGCTCCGAAATCATTGGAGATGTCAAGCGGAGTGCCTTCATAGTGGTCGCGCATCATGTTTTGTATGTCTTGTACGGAGATTTTGCGGTTGGGTTTCACGTACAGCGGCATCGGGTTGTTGTTTTCACCTAATATAGAAGGTAGGTATTCTTTGCCGTTGTCGGTAAAGCGATTGTAGTAGCTCCATACGCGGGCTTCGCAATAGCGTCTTCCGCCGAAATCAAGCGGATTGTAGGTGTCGGCAA
>JAISIB010000213.1 GCA_031262265.1 Prevotellaceae bacterium | reverse complement strand
TCCTTCTCATCTTCACTATTTGGTACGCGAAATAGAGAGCGGCAACTACGATGCTTTCCTACTTCGTTTGCAGAGTTTCTTTGCGGACATTCCCTACGAGTTGATACGCGACGTGGAGTTACACTACCAGAACGTGCTTTTCATCCTCTTCAAGCTAATCGGTTTCTACGTTAAAGCAGAATATCACACGAGTCGAGGCCGCATTGATTTGCTCTTGCAGACGGACAAGTATGTTTACGTCATGGAATTTAAGTTGGACGGTACGGCCGAAGAAGCCTTGCGTCAGATTAAGAACAAAGACTACGCCCGTGCTTTTGACGCCGACCCTCGCAAGCTTTACAAGATCGGCGTCAATTTCAGCAAAGAGACCAAGACTATCGAGAAGTGGGTGGTGGAATAAATCGCCCGTCATTTATACCTACCACCGCACACTCATCCCACCGTACGCTCGTTGTTTCAACGAGTGGCTTTCTTAGTAAATTTAGCGAGTTAGTTGTTTAAACAAGCGGCTTTGTTATTTAAACAAGCGAGTTAGATATTACCACCACATTTGACGGCCTTTTTCGCAGGTAAGAACTCGCTCTTCCTATCCACGCATGCGGTAGCGAAGAAACAACCAACAACGCACGGAGCAAGGCATCGTCAGGTATCAGGTGTGGGAGAAATTGTAGGGGGAAAAGGTTGTGTATGTCGGGGGGAATGAGTAAATTTGTGCATGTGAATGACGGCGAAGAGAATAAACGAGAATAATTTATAAAAGAAAATAGCAAGGTTCTATAATTTAAGGAGTATATGTCATGGCAATGTGGAATCCGTGGCGAGGTTGCAAAAAATGTAGTGACGGTTGTAAGTATTGCTACATTCATAAGGGAGACTTCAAAAGGAATATAAACACAAGTAATATCGTAAGGACAGATGATTTTTATAAACCTATTTTGAAATTAAAAAACGGAACATACAAAATGAAGTCCGGAATTGTTTATTTGTGTTTTTCTTCTGATTTCTTAATTGAAGAAGCGGATGAATGGAGAGGCGAGTGTTGGCAAATGATAAAGGAACGTTCTGATTTGAATTTTCTGTTTTTAACGAAAAGAATGGATAGATTTATGAAGTGTATTCCGGAGGATTGGAACGATGGTTATAGTAATGTTATTGTTTGTTGTACCATTGAAAACCAAAGAAATGCAGACTATAAATTATCTATATTTAAAGAATTACCTATAAAGCATAAATGTATCACTTGTCAGCCGCTTTTAGAAAATATAGAATTAGAAAAATATCTTGACAATATAGAATTAGTCGTTGTGGGTGGGGAATCTGATTATAATGCAAGACCTCTGCATTATGAATGGGTTTTTAACATAAGAGAGCAATGCATCAATAAAAAAGTTAATTTTGAGTTTAGACAATGTGGTACGCATTTTATAAAAGACGGCAGGCAATATACTATACCGGTAAGAGATTTAATGAAGCAAGCAAAACGTGCAGGCATTGATTATCATATCTAATAAAATAATAGTGATTTTTATATGGTTGAGAAACAACGATTAACAGAAAAGTCCCGGCAACCTACGGAAGATGTTGTGCGGCGCAAAAGGCTTGGGCAAGTGTTGGAGCGCGACGCCTTCGACCAACAACGCACGGAGCAAGGCATCGTCAGGTATCAGGTGTGGGAGAAATTGTAAAGGGGAAATATACCGCACTAAAAAACGAACGAAGACTAAAAAAAACTTACCTTTGGCGGCGAATTAAAAGAAAATCCTTAATCATAACATTAAACTTATGTCTCAACCACTGAAACCGGAAACCATCTGCGTGCAAGGCGGATGGCAACCCAAGAAAGGTGAGCCGCGCGTGCTGCCTATCTATCAGAGTACGACGTTCAAGTACGAAACGACCGAGCAGATGGCACGGCTGTTCGACTTGCAGGAAAGCGGATACTTCTATACCCGTCTGCAAAACCCGACCAACGATGCCGTGGCTGCCAAGATAGCGGAGTTGGAAGGCGGCGTAGCGGCTATGCTCACATCAAGCGGACAAGCGGCCAACTTCTACGCCGTGTTCAACATCTGTCAGGCAGGCGACCACTTCGTCTGCTCGTCGGCCATCTACGGCGGCACGTTCAACCTGTTCGGCGTCACGATGAAGAAACTGGGTATCGAAGTCACCTACGTCGAACCTGATGCCTCGGAAGAAGAAATCGGCGCGGCTTTCCGACCGAATACCAAGCTGCTCTTCGGAGAAAGCATCTCGAACCCCAGCAACGTAGTCTTGGACATCGAGAAGTTTGCCCGCATTGCGCATACGCACGGCGTACCCCTGATTATCGACAACACGTTCCCGACGCCCATCAACTGCCGCCCCTTCGAGTGGGGTGCCGACATCGTGGTGCACTCGACTACCAAATACATGGACGGACACGCGACGGCCGTGGGCGGCTGCATCGTGGATAGCGGCAACTTCGATTGGGAAGCCCAAGCCGAGAAATATCCCGGGCTGTGCACGCCCGACGAGTCGTATCACGGACTGACCTATACGAAAGACTTCGGTCGAGGAGCCTACATCACGAAAGCCACCGCTCAGCTGATGCGCGACCTGGGCAGCATCCAAAGCCCACAGAACGCGTTTCTGTTGAACATCGGTTTGGAGACGTTGCACCTGCGTATGAAACAGCACTGTGCCAACGCCCTGCGGATCGCCGAGTATTTGGAGAAAGACGAACGCGTGGCGTGGGTCAACTACTGCGACTTGCCGGACAACACCTATCACACACTGGCGCAGAAGTATATGCCACACGGCTCGTGCGGTGTGATCGCCTTCGGACTAAAAGGCGGTCGCCAACGGTCGATTCGTTTCATGGACAGCCTGAAACTGATAACCATCGTTACCCACGTGGCCGATGCCCGCTCGTGCGTATTGCATCCGGCCAGCTCGACGCACCGCCAACTGACGGACGAGCAACTGATCGCCGCCGGCGTGCAGCCCGACCTGATTCGGATGTCCGTAGGTATAGAAAACGTAGATGATTTGTTGAACGACATTCGTCAGGCACTGGACGCGTAAGCCTCAGTAGCCCATGCACTCGCGATAGAAATCAAGTGCCTCGAAGATACGTTCTTTGTCGACGACTTGGTCTATCACGACCGTATGATACTTATTGATGAGGGTGAAGCATACGTTGTCACCCTCATTCTTTTTGTCGTGGCGCATCAACTCGTACAAAGCCTCGTAGTCCGTACAGTCGAAGTAGAAACCGCCGTACAATGTTCGGACGACCTGAACGAGCTGTTGCAGCTGCTTCCGGTCGGCATGGAGCATCACTACGGACAGATATAGCTCACACACCAATCCCCATGCCACCGCGTAGCCATGCGGCACAGGCTCTGCCCGCCTCAGTGCCAAGCTCTCGAAAGCGTGACCGACGGTATGTCCCAGATTGAGCATCCGGCGACAATCCTTATCGTAAGGATCTTTGTGTATCAAGCTCCGTTTGATGGCTATCGACCGAACAATCAAAGACCCGAGCGTATCGATTTTCCCGACCTCGATAGCAGGTGTTTGCAGTAGTTCCTTGTAATACTTTCGTTCCTTATGCACCAATCCGTGTTTCAACATCTCGGCGTAGCCCGACAACATCTGTTCCCGACCAAGTGTTCGTAAGAACTCGGGATAAATCGCTATGCCTGCGGCCTCGCCGAACACCCCCACTTCGTTTTTCAGCCCGTCAAAGTTGATACCTGTCTTACCGCCGATAGCCGCATCTACCATTCCCATCAGTGTCGTCGGCACGTGGACGAACGGAATGCCCCGCTTGAACGTAGCCGCCGCGAATCCTCCCATATCGGTGACGACTCCTCCACCCACGTTGAAGAGCAGGGAATGGCGCGTAGCCCCGTTGCGAGTCAGTTCCTCCCAGATATGCACGACGGTATCCAGCGTCTTGTGCTCCTCGCCCGACGGCACGACGATCTCCACATCGTAACGTATCCCCATATCACGTAGCAACGGCACGCACAGAGCCGTCGTCCGGTCGTCCGACAAGACGAATACCCGATCGGGCTGCAAAGATTCCAGACATCCGCGCAGCTCCTCGCTCGTATAGAATATCCGACTGAAAATTTTCATATTTTACTCTATTCCGGTGTCAAAGATAAGCGTAAAAATTTTCATAACTCTATGTTTTTTACTATTTTTGCAACATGAAAAATATCTTTCAAGACCTGAGAAGAACAGATCATCAACGTCATTTGGGCGGTTTGGATGTGTTCAAATATATAGGACCGGGGTTGCTCGTGACCGTAGGCTTTATCGACCCCGGCAATTGGGCGTCCAACTTTGCGGCAGGCTCCGAGTTCGGCTACACATTGCTTTGGGTCGTCACGCTCTCTACGGTCATGTTAATCATTTTACAGCACAACGTCGCGCATCTGGGTATTGTGACGGGACTTTGTCTCTCGGAGGCAGCCACCGCCTACCTGCCCGCATGGCTTTCACGACCGATACTGGGCACGGCGGTATTGGCGTCTATCTCCACATCGTTGGCCGAGATATTGGGTGGGGCTATCGCTTTGCAAATGCTCTTCGGCGTACCGATCGTGTGGGGAGCCGTGCTCACCACCGCGTTCGTGGTGATGATGTTGTTCACGAATTCCTATAAAAAGATAGAGCGCGCCATCATCGCTTTTGTATCCGTAATCGGTTTGTCGTTCATATACGAATTATTTTTGGCCGATATTGATTGGGGACTGGCTGCCCGCAGTTGGGTAGTACCCAATATTCCGACGGGAAGCATGTTGATCGTGATGAGCGTGCTCGGCGCGGTAGTGATGCCGCACAACCTATTCTTGCATTCTGAGGTTATACAGAGCCACGAATATAATAAACAAGACGACGCCTCGATACGCAAGGTGTTGAAGTATGAGCTATTCGATACCCTGTTCTCCATGATCGTCGGTTGGGCAATCAACAGCGCAATGATTATTCTGGCTGCCGCTACGTTCTTCAAAAGCGGCGTACAGGTGGAAGAACTGCAACAGGCACAGTCGCTACTGGAACCCTTGTTGGGCAACAACGCAGGCACCATCTTTGCTTTGGCCTTACTGATGGCCGGTATATCGTCTACGATTACCAGCGGTATGGCGGCCGGCTCCATATTTGCCGGTATGTTCAAGGAGTCGTATCACATCAAGGATTCGCACTCGCAAGTGGGCGTACTTCTTTCTCTGGGCATCGCACTGTTAGTCATTTTCTTCATCGACAATCCTTTCAAAGGACTGATCATTTCGCAGATGATACTCAGTATTCAGTTGCCGATTACCGTCTTTTTACAGGTAGGCCTCACGTCTTCCAAGCGCGTAATGGGCAAATACGCCAACACACGCTGGAACAGTTTCGTACTCTACGTTATTGCCGCCATCGTCACCGGATTGAACCTGATGCTACTCTTCTCGGCCGTATAGTTCAGAATCCCGTCAGCAATTGAATGACCGGCGTCAACTGGTCGGCGTAGCGCACAAAACCCAAATCGGTGAAGTGAATACCATCGACCGTAGCTTCGCCGTCCATACCTATCATGTCCTTAGAAGAAAGCAGGTAAATATCCTTCTCGCCCTGCGCCTGCAACGCATCGAATACGGTATGCAACATCGCGTTCTTCTCGCGCACTTCTTTGTCTATGGACTGATCGAACAACGCGTGCGCAAAGATCGGGTCTTCAACGAAAAGTATAGGAGTATTCGGATGTTTGGCACGGATAATCCGATAGAACGGTTCCATCTTAGTACGTATCTCCTCAACAGAAGCGTTGGGTACGAAGTCAAGGATAAATAGCGGCACACGAGGCACGGCGGCTATCACATGCGCAATCTCATAGTCGAGACGTCCGTTCCCACTGAATCCCAGATTGATAAATTCACGATTGAAACGCCTCATTAGAATATTCGTGTGCGCCATTCCCGGGCGAGTCGCACATCCTCCTTGCAGAATACTGGTTCCGTAGGCAATGATAGGCTCACGACGAGGCAGATCCACTTGCGGTTGTTCAATAATACTCAACGAATCGACTCCGATTTCAAGCGATGACACGCCGTCGTAAAGCGAAAGGAAGAGCATGTACTCGCGCATCTCCGGTTTCATGTTCGAGATGATCACCGCCCGACTTTCTTTTCGTTGCGGCCGCCCGCTACCGGCAAAACGCCACTGCCCGTCGATCAGCGTATATAGATCTAAACCACGAATACCCGTAGCTGTCATGTGATTCATCGCGTTGTTGAACAGCGACTCCCAATGTGCGGCGATCGTCGTCGAGTTGGAGCGAAAACGAATAGCCAGTCCGGCAGAATTTCTGCCTAAGCTCCATAATTGAGGACGTAGTTTGTGTTCCAAAGAATCGGGTAAACGTTCGTAACGGGTCAACGTATGCGTCGTAGCTTTTCCTAACAACGGAAATTGGTCGGCATTGTGATAGACAATTTGGCTGTGCAGCATAACGGAAGCCGCCAGCGTGATACAAAAAACTATTGTTCTCATATTAAACGGTATTATATAGGT
>JAISIB010000141.1 GCA_031262265.1 Prevotellaceae bacterium | reverse complement strand
GGTCGGCATGTCGGGTTACACGTTTGCGCAGCGAATTCGAAAAGCAGGCAATCACGTGCCCATTATCTTCCTGACGGCTAAGAATACCGAGAATGATATGCTGACCGGTTTCTCGGTCGGTGGCGACGATTACATTGCCAAACCGTTTTCCGTGAAGGAAGTGCTTGCGCGGGTGCGTGCCGTCTGTCGGCGTACGCAGCCCGTGTCTTTCCAGTCGGAGGAAGAGTCGATTATTGTCTTTGAACCTTGGAGAATCGACTTGGATACGAAAGAATTCAGCATAGACGGTCAACCCGTGAAGTTGACAAAAACGGAATTTCAGTTATTGGTTTTCTTGACACGCCATCCGAACAAAGTATATCCGCGCGATACGATCATAGATAAGGTATGGGAAGATTCTACCTATATTACGGAACGAACGGTGGACGTGCATATTACGCGTTTGCGCAAGAAACTAGGCAAATATGCCAATCGGATAGAGAATCGTTCGGGTTTCGGTTATCGTTTCAACCCTACTGCCGATGAGATTGACGCATAAAAGCCAGTTATTCCTGTATACGGCACTCATCATCGCCTTGTGTACGGTAGGTATGTCGGTGTTTGAGCGATACAGCGGACTGTTCTTTATCACCGCCCTACTATGTATTTATTTCATCTATAAGAGCTTCGGACAGTCGATACGTCGGTTGAATGAAGAGGAAGAGCGGAAAATCCGACAATTGAAGCAAGACATGACGGGAAATATCGCGCACGAATTGCGAACGCCCGTTACAAGTATTCGCGGCTATCTGGAAACCGTGTTGGAACAGCCGCTTGACGAGACGCAAAAGGAATATTTCATTAGGCAAGCCTACAATCAAACGTTAGTACTCTCGGATTTGATGCAAGATATGAGTTTGCTCACGCGTATGGAGGAGGCGGCGCAGTCCTTCAAAACGGAAGATATACTACTTGGCTCGCTATTGACGAGCGTGCGCGAGGATTTGTCCATTGCGCTCGAAGAAAAAGATATTGACATGCAGTGGAACATTCCGTTAGGTTGTGTGATATGCGGTAATCGTAACTTGTTATACGCCGTTTTCCGTAACTTAACGGACAATACCATTCGTTACGCCGGCGAGCATATACAGATCCGTATCCATTTGTATACCGAAGACGATGAATACTACCATTTGTCATACTACGATACGGGAGTAGGGATACCTGCGGGTACGCATTTGGAACGACTCTTCGAGCGATTTTATCGAATTAGCGAGGGGCGTACGCGCGATAGCGGAGGCACGGGATTAGGGCTTTCCATCGTAAAAAACGCCATTGCGTTGCATCAAGGCAGTATCACCGTCCGTAACAGAGTAGGCGGTGGATTGGAATTTCTGATTCGATTAAAGAAATAATCCGTACCTTTGGCAAAAATAAAGAGTACGTCATGAAACAATATCTTGATTTGCTGACTCGCGTGCTGGAAGAAGGCGTGCGTAAGGAAGATCGTACGGGAACGGGAACGCTCAGCGTCTTCGGACACCAGATGCGTTTTGATTTGGCTGACGGTTTTCCCTGTCTGACTACGAAGAAACTACATTTGAAATCCATTATATACGAGCTGCTCTGGTTCTTACAAGGGGATACCAACGTCAAATATTTACAGGAGCATGGCGTTCGTATTTGGAACGAATGGGCGGATACGAACGGCGACTTGGGACATATCTATGGTTACCAATGGCGTTCGTGGCCGGACTACGCCGGTGGACATATCGACCAGATTAGTGAAGTGATACGAACTATTCGCGAAAATCCGGATTCGCGTCGTATGATTGTCAGCGCGTGGAACGTAGCCGATCTGCCTACGATGAAACTGCCTCCGTGCCACGTATTCTTTCAATTCTATGTAGCCGACGGGCGACTGAGCCTGCAACTTTATCAACGTTCGGCAGATATATTCTTGGGCGTGCCTTTTAATATCGCTTCGTATGCGCTCCTGTTGCAAATGATGGCGCAAGTCACCGGTTTGCAAGCCGGAGAATTTATTCATACGCTGGGGGATGCTCATATCTACTCCAATCATTTGGAGCAGGTACGTCTGCAACTCACTCGTGAACCGCGCCCTCTCCCTCACATGCACATGAATCCTGCCGTGAAGGACATCTTTGATTTTCGTTACGAAGATTTTGAGCTTATCGGATATGACCCGCATCCACACATTGCGGGGGTAGTGGCGGTTTGAACACGCGGACGATTGTCTCTTGTACGGATCGTGTAAATAGGTCGGTTTCTACTTGGCGTAAGGCGGCGGCACGCTCATACAGCGTACGAATGGGAATATCGCTTTCATCCGTTTCCAAGAACAATCTGTCGAGCGGCGTAGCCCGAAGTGCTTCGTCATGGTAATACGCTCCGAACGAAAGATAGAATCCTTTGGAGAGCAATTGACGAGCCAATGTGGCATTTCCACGGTATCCGTGTATAATCGGAATAATTTCCGTAGGTATTTCTTTGCGAAGGTGGATGAGTTCGTTATACGCGCGTACGCAATGCAGAACCAACGGTTTTCGGGTCTGCATAGCGATATGAACGTGTCGGAGCAAGGCTTCTTCTTGCAATAATATCGGACAATCGATCAATTTATCCAATCCCGTTTCGCCAATAGCCAATACCTGCGGGTGATGAGCGGCTTCTTCCAGTAAATTCCAATCGGGCATCCGGTCTGCGTGGAGGCTCCACGGGTGATAGCCGACCGAGAAATAGGTATTTGAGCAGTCGGCCGATAACTCGGACGGGGCAATGCTGAGAATAGCCGTACCGTCGGTTGAAGAATGATGCGTATGAATATCGAGCAGACACATGGAACGGAGGGTATCAAGGTACCGGATCATAGCCACATCCGCCCCACGGATGACAACGCAGGATACGTCGTATAGCCAGATAGAGACCTTTGAATGCACCATACTTGCGGATGGCCTCTATGGCGTATTGTGAGCATGTAGGCGTGTAGCGACAAGTAGCCGGCAACAGCGGCGATAGAATCCGTCGGTATAGATGTATCGGAAACATCAGGAGCCATGAAAATATCCGATTGAATATATGCCAAAACTCTTTCATGTCAGTTTCTCCGTCAGGCGAGTAATCAGTTTTTTCACGCAAACTTCCAACGCATCGGAGGACGTATGCGTATTGGTCAGGTATATCAGTGCAAAAACGACGGCACGTCCTTGGTGTTGTAAGTGACTGATGAGTGGATGCTTGTGCCTGCGATAACTTTCACGGATTTGACGCTTGATACGATTGCGGTCTACGGCGTGTTTGAAGTGTCGTTTACTAACACTGACCAATACCGATGCTACATCGGTGGTTTCCGAGGGACTAACTTCCAAATAAACCAACCGTAACGGGAATATTGTATATGCCCGGGAGCCGCTCGCAAACAATTTGTCGATAAGTATTTGACGGTTCAGCCTTTCGGCTTTCGACAAAGTATTCCGTCCGTGTTGAATGTCATTCGGAACGGCGTCCATGCGGGTAAGTATTATTTATTGGATTCTTTCAGATGCTTTTCCAAAGCCGCCGTCATGGAAGGAGACTCGGGCGTAGGAGCTTCTAAGTCAAGCCGGTATCCGGCATCGCGTACAGCTTGCGCCGTGGCTGCGCCGAACGTGCCGATTTGAATGTCGCCTTGCTGAAAATCAGGGAAGTTCTTTTGTAGCGACTGTATGCCGGCCGGACTAAAAAAGAGCAACATGTCATAATCAAACGGCTCGTTCGGATCAAAGTCGTTGTTCACCGTACGATACATGACCGCCTCCGCATGTGTCTTGACCTTCAACTTATCCAAGAAGTTGCCGATTTCATCGGAATGTGTCTCCGACATGGGCGTAATGAACTTCTCGTAATTATGTTTGGAGATAGCGTGCGCCAAATCTTCGATCTTACCGCTTTGTCCGAAGAAAACTTTGCGCTTGCGGTACTGCACATATTTTTGGATGTAAAGAGATACCTGTTCGGTCACGCAAAAGTATTTCATCATGTCGGGAACTTTCACGCGAAACTCGCTACAAAAGCTAAAAAAGTGATCGATGGCGTGGCGCGAGGTGAATATGACTGCCGTATAGTCGGCAAGATTAACCTTTTGTTGCCTAAATTCTTTGGCAGAGGTTCTTTCTATCTTAATGAAAGGGCGAAACACTACTTCGAGCTTATATTTCTCGGCGATGTCATAATAAGGTGATTTTCCTGTCGCAGGTTCGGGCTGCGATACCAATACTTTCTTAATCATTGGAACTCTTTTATGTAAGCAACAAACTGTTCATTTGTATTAAAATCTTGTAAATAACGAGCCAAGGCGCGATTTCAAGGGCACAAAAGTACAAAAATAATAAAAGCAACGATATAGGCTGTCCGATAAAAAACTTGAAAAGCTTATAAAACGTCCCGATTTTGAGCAAAAACAAGCCGATAAACCCAATGATAAGGGTCAATTTTATATCAAATTGCAAGTAAACAATAGCTAAGATTGGGAAGAAAAAAGAAATGCCGGCGTAGTAAATCATACACGAATAAGATTCTACCCACTGGCGTGTCAATTCGCCATCAAACAAGACGCGCCCCATAAATTCATACAGTCCGTATTTTATCAACACGTATCCGAGAGCGATACCGGCATAAAGCAGTAGTAGCAACGGAGATTGATAATAAACGAAGAGCGTGGGCGACGTTAGGCAGAATACATGTAACGCATAGACTCCGGATAAAATACAAGTTTGAAGAATAAGCCAGAGTAACGGGCGCATATTGGGCGAAACAGGCAGGGCAAACAGATTGGTGCGCTCTTTGTGTAGGATAAAGTTCTTTCCCAGTTGCAACAAGTAGCTTTTACTTTGTCCGACGGCGTATGCCGATAGTACAAAACACACTGTCAATACAATAGCTACCCAAGGATCCGTATCCGTAGCATAGGGAAGTGGTATCGCTTCTATATCGCCTGCGCCGAGTGTCATACGGCAGCGAATTTACGAATGGAGGCGTCCCATACGGGTGCGTCCATAATTTGTTGCAATGCTTCGGCCGGATTACCGGCTACCGACCAAAGTGCCTCGTGTTGCGGACGCATAAAATGTTCTTCGGTGGCGTGTCGCAACATTTCCAGTAACGGATCATAATAACCGCGCAAATTGAGGATAACAATGGGCTTGAGATACAAACCGAGTTGCTTCCATGTAATAATCTCAAGCAACTCTTCCAAAGTTCCGATGCCGCCCGGCAAAGCAATTACGGCGTCGCCTAAATCAGCCATGAGTTTCTTGCGTTCGTGCATGCTCTGTACCACGCGTAAGTCGGTCAGCCCCGTATCTCCCCAGCCTTCGGCCATCATGAATCGGGGAATGACGCCTGTGACGTTTCCACCGCCGGCCAGTACGGCATCGGCGGTGGCTTTCATCAACCCCATACTTCCGGCTCCATTGATGAG
This sequence comes from Prevotellaceae bacterium, assembly GCA_031262265.1. GTDB lineage: Bacteria > Bacteroidota > Bacteroidia > Bacteroidales > Bacteroidaceae > JAISIB01. The sequence continues at coordinate 1,366 of JAISIB010000141.1, read as the reverse complement.
GCGGATACCTCGCGAAGCCAATAGTTTACCCAATTCTTCTGCGGCAGCAAAGTAGTCGGGATGTATTTTTGTGCTGGACGCACAGTAAACGCAAACAGAACGTATCATTGATGGTTACAAGCCGAATGCCACTTTAATCTTCTCTACGTAATCCAGCTTCTCCCACGTGAACAGCTCTACCTCGATTTCTTTCGCAGGCAAGTAACGCGACGTGAAAGTTTTCTTTTTCGTTTCCGGTTGCCGCCCCATGTGTCCGTAGGCTGCGGTTTCACTGTAAATGGGATTACGCAGTTTTAAACGTCCTTCAATAGCATGTGGACGTAAGTCAAAGAGTTCGGTAATTTTGCGTGCTATCTCTCCGTCGCTCATGACTACGTGCGAGCGGCCGTAAGTGTTTACGTACACGTTGATAGGCTCTGCGACGCCGATAGCATAAGAGACTTGTACCAACATTTCGTCGGCGATACCGGCAGCTACCATATTTTTGGCAATATGTCGCATTGCGTAGGCAGCACTGCGGTCTACTTTGCTGGGATCTTTGCCAGAGAATGCTCCGCCGCCGTGCGCTCCCTTCCCGCCGTACGTGTCGACGATAATTTTGCGTCCGGTCAGGCCGGTATCTCCGTGCGGTCCGCCGATGACGAACTTGCCGGTCGGATTGACGTAGTATTTAATGTGATCTCCGAACAAGGCCAAGACTTCCGGATGAGTTATTTCGGCAATTACGCGCGGCATTAAGATTTTTTCCACGTCACGGCGAATGATTTTCAACATAGACTCGTCAGCCGTAGCTTGTGCCTCAGGTGTAGAGTCGGCGGGCAAAATGAATTCATCGTGTTGGGTAGATACTACAATCGTGTCGATGCGTATCGGTTTCCCGTTGTCTGCGTATTCGATGGTTACTTGGCTTTTCGAGTCGGGACGCAGATAGGTCATTTGCTTGCCTTCTCGGCGAATGTCGGCCAGTACGCGTAAGATGCGGTGTGCCAGATCCAATGACAACGGCATATAGTTCTCCGTTTCGTTCGTCGCATAACCAAACATCATGCCTTGATCACCGGCGCCTTGTTCCATCGGATCGCCGCGTTCAACGCCGCGATTGATGTCGGCACTTTGTTCGTGAATGGCAGAAAAGACGCCGCACGAATGACCCTCAAACATATATTCTCCTTTGGTATAGCCGATGCGGTTGATCACCGCGCGGGCAATATCTTGCAAGTCCACGTATGCTTCGGACTTGACTTCTCCTGCCAGCACTACCTGTCCGGTAGTCACCAGCGTTTCGCAGGCTACTTTCGAGTGCGGGTCATACGCCAACAGCTCGTCAAGTATGGCGTCCGAGATTTGATCGGCCACCTTGTCGGGG
>JAISIB010000112.1 GCA_031262265.1 Prevotellaceae bacterium | reverse complement strand
TATTGTCTCGAACATCCTACGATTGCGCCGGCCAATCAATTCACATTGACGGACGCCGACTACCAAGCATTCAAGGAAATGGTGAAAGCCTCCAACTTCACGTATGACCAACAAAGCGAACGCCTGCTGAAAACATTGAAAGAAGCGGCCGAATTTGAAGGATATATGGAAAACGCATCCGCAGCGTTTGACGCACTGGAACAAAAACTGGTACATAATCTGGATCACGACCTCGATTATTTCGCCGATGACATCAAACCGTTGATAGCCGTGGAAATCGTCAAACGCTACTACTATCAAAAAGGAAGTATCATTGAGCAACTGAAAAACGACCCCGATCTAAAAGCAGCCGTCAACGTGCTGCAAAACTCGGACGAATATAAAAAGATACTGAGTGCACCCGCACCATCAAACGACTAACCCGAAGCCTCATGAGAATAAAGCATCTCTGTAAACTATTGTTGCTCGTTGCGCTGACAACAGCGTGCACGGAATCGCATTTCCTAACGGACGAGACGTATCGTAACCAAGTATTGACCGATTACGCACTCAAACAAAAACAGTTACCGCACGGCGATGCTTTCTCTGTGGTCAATCGGGAGGATTTGACTGTTGCCGAACGCGAAGCGTTACAATTCTTGTATGCTTACATGCCACTGGGTGATATTGCCGACAAGTCCGGAACGTATTATCTGGAACAAGTGCGACTTTCCGACCAAGCTCGCAAAGAAATGCCTTGGGGCAAGGATGTTCCGGAAATGATTTTCCGACACTTCGTCTTGCCGATACGCGTCAATAACGAGAACTTGGACGACTCGCGCAAAGTCTTTTACAAGGAACTTAGTGCGCGCGTACAAGGACTGTCCATGAAAGAAGCCATTCTCGAAGTGAATCACTGGTGCCACGAGAAAGTAACGTATCGTCCCAGCGATTCGCGTACCACTTCGCCGTTGGCTACGGTATCGGCTGCCTTCGGACGTTGCGGCGAAGAGTCGACTTTCACGGTGGCGGCACTGCGGGCTATCGGCATTCCGGCTCGTCAGGTATATACGCCTCGTTGGGCGCACACCGACGACAATCATGCGTGGGTGGAAGCATGGGCTGACGGGAAATGGCACTTCTTGGGCGCATGCGAACCGGAACCCGTGTTGGATTTGGGATGGTTTAACGCACCGGCCAGTCGAGGAATGTTGATGCACACGCGCGTATTTGGTAAATACAACGGCACGGAAGAGGTGATGCTACGCACGGCTAACTATACCGAAATCAATGTCATTGACAACTACGCCGAAACGGCGCGCGCCACCGTCGCAGTGCAGGACGAACAAGGCCGCCCCGTAGCCGGAGCGACTGTGGAATTCAAACTATATAACTATGCGGAGTTCTATACGGTAGCGACCAAATACACGGATACGGCGGGAGAAACCTCGCTGACGGCCGGCCGCGGCGATATGTTGGTATGGGCTTCCAAAGGGGATATGTACGGTTTTTCCAAACTATCGTTCGGGAAAGAAGATACGCTTACCATACGGCTTAACCACCGACCGGAAGATACGGAGGTCGTGAATATGGACATTGTGCCACCCGTTGAGAAAGCGAAGATGCCGACCGTGACGCCCGAGCAACGCGCAGAAAACGACCGCCGTCTGGCACAAGAAGATTCGATCCGTCACGCGTACGAAAATACGTTCTTGAACGCTGCGCAAGCCTTTGCGTTCTGTCATCCGTTGAATATCAAAGAAGCTGGCTTTCCTGACTTGTTGGTCGCTTCGTGGGGCAATCACCACATACTGACTTCGTTCTTGAAATCGTACATACGCACCGAACATAAAGAGAACGCCATTGAACTTATATCTTACTTGTCCCAGAAAGATTTACGGGACGTGGCTCCGCAAGTATTGGAGGATCATCTGTTATATACGCCTGCGTACGATAGCACGATGGGCATCAGTACATACAACGAGTATGTTCTAAATCCACGCGTGACCAACGAGATGCTCGTACCCTACAAAGAATTCTTTACGAAGCACCTGCCGGAAAATAACTTCCGCGCCGAACCCAAAACTCTTATTCGTTGGGTAAACGAAACTATTTCCATAAACGACAGCATCAATACGATGCGTACGCTTATCTCTCCGGTAGGAGTATTTCGGATGAAAGTATCCGATCGACCGTCGCGCGATTTATTTTTCGTGGCCGTCGCGCGCAGCGTAGGCTTGCCCGCACGCATCGATGAAGTGACGGGAAAGGTACAATATGTGGAAGAACGGAGATGGATGGATGTGAACTTTGACGGAGAAACGTCCGTATCAACACCGGAAACGGGTAGATTGCTCTTAGAATACGACCCTACGAAAATATTGCGCGATCCTGCATATTATACGCACTTTACTCTTTCCAAATACGAAGGAGGTACTTACCACGTGCTCAATTATCCGGAAGAGACGACATGGAGTAAGTTTGAAGAACAAGGCGTATTATTAGATGCCGGTGATTATCTGCTGACAACAGGTACGCGTCTGGCAAGCGGTGCCGTATTGTCCCACCTCCATTTCTTTACCGTCAAACCACGTACAGACGTCACGGTACCATTAGTCATACGCTCGGACGACACACAAGTACAGGTAATTGGAAATTTCAACTTTGAATTATTATTTACGCCTACCGACCTGACAAAGGCAAGTGTCCAAAAGCAAAGTTTCTTGCAAGCATGCGGAAGAGGATACTTTGTCGTCGGCATTTTGGGCGTTGGACAAGAACCTACCAACCATGCTTTGCGCGATATTGCGGCATTGGCGAGCGAGTTTGAAGCGTGGGGACGAAAGATGGTCTTATTGTTTCCGACAGAAGAACAGATGAAACGTTTCCAAATGACTGAATTCAGTGGATTGCCGAGCCATATTATCTATGGTATTGATACGGAAAATGTACACAAGCAGATCGTCGCGGAAAATGTTCACTTAACCGATGGGACACTACCGTTATTCATTATCGCAGATACTTTCAACCGAGTGGTTTTTGTGTTGCAAGGATACACTATCGGCTTGGGCGAGCAAATGATGAAAGTCATTCACGGACTATAAGCCCGCAAAGCTTCAATCGTTCGGCGAACGCGCTCTTCCGTAGTGATGGCGCGTTCGTATTCGTTGATAGATACCGTACCACCCATGCTGACGGCCGAATTTCGATAGCGCATCGGGCTGTCTTGCACCTCGCGTGCCGAAAAATGAAACTCCGTAATCCCCGTTTCACGGGCAATCCGGCCGATGTTCCGCTCCGTTACGCCGCAGCCCGCCATAATAGCGATACGCCCACGTGCTTGTACGTGCAACTGCTGCAACAAAGAGACGCCTTGCTCAGCCGTCGGTTGCCCGCCGGAAGTCAATACGCGATCTACGCCCCGTTCTATCAATTGTTCCAACATACGCAACGGATCCACGCATACGTCGAAAGCGCGATGAAACGTCACGGACATACCCTGCGCCGCCTGCATCAATGAATCCATCGCCCGTATATCCAACTCGCCCGAAGGCGACAAGCAACCAAAGACTACGCCGTCAGCTCCTGCTTGCCGGACAAAACGAATATCTTCCCGCATAATTTCCAATTCCTCGTCGGAATAGCAAAAGTCTCCGCCGCGCGGACGAATAATGACGTGCAGGCGCGTATCCGTCAGCAAGCGACGCGCCGCCCGTACCGCACCGGCCGACGGAGTCGTTCCACCCTCGGGAATCGCCGCGCATAACTCTACGCGATGCGCCCCGCCGCACTGTGCCGCACGGCAACTCTCTACGGAATTGGCACACACCTCAAATTGAAAAATATCGGGAGTATTCATAAGCAGGAAGAAAAGTAGTAGCGGCTATGGGAATCGAACCCATCTTACCAGCTTGAGAAGTTATATTACGCATATTATAACTCATTGAATCTATTCGTATTAAAATATAACGTCCTAACAATTTACAACAGCAAAACAATCGGTTGTAAATTAAAACTAATCGTTAGTTTCCCATAAGCTCGATGCAATCATCACCAAAATCCAAGTAATTGTGAGGAGCACGCATGATACAATGTAACGGTCGCTTCGCTGTATTGCAATAGTAGAGTATATTAGTGATAAAAACAGTCCTACTAAACCCGAACATTTTGCTATACCTCTGTTTTCATTATCAGGGCGTATCCACGAAGCCACCGCTGATCCAACAAACGAAATAGGAATTGCCCCGATAGAAAATCCCCAATAGGCGTATTCTAAAAATTTAGAGTAAACATCGTAATTATATTTATCTGGCATTAACAATGCACCTATTCCATAAGATGCAATAATACCAAAAATCAAAAATCCCGCAATCCGATTTTGATGTTTCTCTTTGTCTTTCATTTCTCTAAATCAAAGTTGTTTTCGTATACCATTATTCTTCCGAAATATATATAGTTATTAAAGCTTATCTATTATATTATTTACAGACAACCAAGAAAAAATGACAATACAAATTAGACATATAATCATCATTGCCGGATTCCTGCGAAAAACAATCGGTTGAAGGGCACCTGAAAGAGACGAAATAATAAATAGTAGTATGGGTATCCACCAATATGTTACAAAGAACAACATGACTATAGATGCAAAGTACGACAAGTAACCTAAAAACGGTAATATGGCAAATAAATCCTTCATCCTCTTCGAACTTCCTTTAAATGTATTAGCGTATTGTACACCTGAATAAGATACAAATCCTAAAATACAAACAAAAACATAAATTGTTCCCATGATACTTATTCTTTCTTGTTTAGTAACTGTTTATATAATAATCTATTTTCTTCTTGCAGTTTTAAAAATGCTTCCAGCAGCTTATCGTATTGTTCTCTCTTGTGTTTCATCTGCTCGGATTGTGTAGCTATCAAATGTTCCACATTGCTATTGTTCAGTTTGTCTTTCAGCATCGCCCCTTCAATGGTGGTATGCAACTGATTATTTCTTTCCATGAGCATCGACCGATACGTCTCGTTCAGGTTTTTTAGCTGCATATCCTTAGTATCTACCGTACTCCTTAGATGATCGTTTATCTCAGCCATCCACTTCAAACGCTCTTCATAACGGGATACTATCCACTCATTATTATTTTTAAGGAACTCCTTTATCTCACCATCCTCGCAATCCGACAAGTAGTTGTGATGAACGACGTCTCCTGCGTTTTGATTGATAGAAGAATGCTTACCGGCCATTTTGTTTCCGTGCGCGTTGGATATGGTTGTAGAAGAATTGGCGCGCTTCAACATAGAACCATCTCCGGTAAGTAGCCACCCCTCATTTATTTGAGGGAAAGCCCTTGTTATTTTCGTAAGAACATTCAGGCCAATATCCCCTTCAGTGCCTCTCTTAATCCAATTGCTAACTGTATTTTTCTCAACACCTACTATTTCGGCAAACTTAGTTCTATTTCCCCGTTCATTACCACAGAAATATTCTATAATTATCTTTATTCTATTTCCAATTGTTTTCATAATTCACGGATATGTGTATATTTGCACCAAATTAAATTCAAACAGTTATGGAACAGAATACTATCACTATTCCCGGATTCGGCGAATACACCATTCAAGAGGTGCAAGAACTGTTTAGCTATCTTGCTGTAGACATCAAAAAAATTAGGGCTATAGACTACATCAGGCACAGTATAGGGGCTATTCAGAACCCATTTGACCGAAAAACCGATCACGAAAACAACATGGAAGATACTTTTAGTCAAACTATCAATCAAGAGTTCTACAACCTTTCTTGTAGTCAGGATGCATCCTGTTCCATTGTTGCCAATCGTTTGTCTGCCTTTATGGATCATCGTGATTTCAAGCGTTGGTAACCGTTATTCTATAATAAAGGGTAGTATCACAGGCGCATCCGCGTCTGTGCATCTTCCCTTTTGATCTGTATTTTTCATCCTCTTTTCCCGCACAGCGCATCCTTCCGGTAGTTTCCTTATCCACGCTTTGGATGGCGCGCCACACCTCATTCGTCAGATTGAATCCGTTTGCCGTACAGTCTCTGTTTACACAATCCACACGGGCGGATAATTCATCGTCGGGGAACAAGGTAATCACCCGTGAACACCGAATAATACTATCCGATACAGCGGAAATGAACTCTTGATTTGTTTCAACAACCACCTTAACCAATTTATTTTCAATCTCTTTTAACTTCATTATTATTTAGTAACAATCTAAATTCACGCGCAAATATCACATTTTTGTTATATATTTCATTTGTGTTACACAAAATCGTGTATCTTTACCTCCGCAATCGGATGAAAGTCCGGATGACAGAGGGGTATAAAAAGGGCGGCCGCCTAATCGACAGCAGGTATGGTCGCCGCAAAGATAAGCACCGCCTTTTTAAACTCCAACAAATTAGAAGTTTTTTAAGAGGTTACTCGCGTAACCTATCGGTTATAACAGAGATAGGCAGGATCTCAAACGACACGGGGATGTCATTTATTGTTTTACGCTCACCTGAGCAAGCAGCCACCTGCCAGCCGGCTACTTACTTGGGTGAGTTTTTTTTATAGATATGGCAGGAGTACGAACATACGCAAAAGTAGAACGGGTAAAACCCGTCTGGTTATCCACGTCGGAGCTGAAAAATTACATTCACTGCTCGGACGAGAAGATACAACAGCTGCGTGACAGGGGGAAACTTCCTGCATATCGTATCGGAGGGAAGTACCTCTATAAGATAGCAGACGTAGACCGATACATAGAAAGACATAGAATAGTACCAACATATAACAACTAAGATTATGGATTTAGACAAAGTATTCGACCGTATAGACATTGTGCTGACAGTTGTATTAACATTAGCCTCAGCAATCATGTTCATCACAGCAATCGTACGCGATGCACCGGAATATCACCTATTCTTCTCCGGATTGTTCTTCTTGGGAAGTTTGGTAACACTAAAAATTTCTTTTAATGAGCTATCAAAACCTAAACCTCCTGAATAATTCGCAGAAATTGTGTTTTAGGGTTTGTCTTTTTAGTTTGTGAAAACGGCGAAGACCTTGGGAGTAGTTTAGCGGACAGAACAGACAGGTGGAAACACCGTCAAGCGCGGGTTCAAATCCCGTCTCCTGAGCAAGTATTTTTCATGGTATAGATTTAAGATTAATAGAGACTATCCGTTTGTGAAAATAGATAGTCACACACAGGGTAATAGTTTAATAGGTAGAACGTTCGGGTGTTTTCCGAAAGATTGGGGTTCGAGTCCCTATTGCTCCACAAATACGTTCTAAATTGGTGAAATAAGTTTTATCATGCCGAGCGAGAATTCGTGAGAACGCATCGCTCAAAGGGAAAGTAGCTCAGTAGGTAG
>JAISIB010000085.1 GCA_031262265.1 Prevotellaceae bacterium | reverse complement strand
GGATCTTCGCGTATCCAATCGCGCAACGAATAGAGGAAAGAGGTTTTTAATCCGCTGAAACTGTAATCCAATCCGGCGATATGCGGTTTGTTAAATGTGTAAATCGCATTGCCTTGTCGCGCCAAGCGATCAATGACGGGACCGCCGGGATACCCAAGTCCCATAATTTTCGCGCATTTGTCGATCGCTTCACCGGCTGCGTCGTCTATGGTTTGCCCGACTATCTCCATTTCATCGACTCCGTTTACCAGCACGATTTGCGAGTTTCCTCCGGAAACGAGTAGGCAGAGAAAAGGAAATATCGGAGTTTCTTGTGATTCGCCGGATTCTCGCAAAAAATGCGCGAGTATGTGTCCTTTTAAATGATTGACGTCGATAAGCGGAATATTTAGCGAGCGTGCGAAACCTTTGGCAAAAGATACGCCGATGAGCAACGAACCCATTAGTCCCGGGCCACGCGTAAAGGCTACGGCGCTCAATTCTTGTTTAGCGATGCCTGCACGTTTGAGTGCTTCGTGAACCACCGGAACAATGTTTTGCTGATGCGCGCGCGACGCCAACTCTGGAACAACTCCTCCATAGGCTTCGTGCACGGCTTGTCCGGCTACTACGTTAGAAAGTAAAACGCCGTCGCGAATAACGGCTGCCGAAGTGTCGTCACATGAAGATTCGATACCTAAAATACAAACACTCCCCATAGAATTATTTATCTTTAACGCCGCAAAAGTAGGCATAAATTGGTTGGATTGCCCGTTATTTTATACTTTTGTTCGCAAATTAAAGCTAAGCGAGCCATTCGTAAGATAAAAAAAATAGTATTGTGGGTATTGGGCATAGTTCTCGGATTCTATTTGCTCATACATATTTTGCTGAACATACCTTTTGTCCGGCAACAAATGGCTTCGCTTGCCGCTTCCCGTCTATCGATACTATTAAAAACGGAAGTCCGCATACAAGAGATGACCATCGGCTTGTTCAATCGTATTATCATCGAAGACTTACATATACAAGATCAGCAAACAACCGGCGAGCTACTTCGTGTGGCACGCCTGTCTGCGCGCTTCAATCCGGCAGATTTGTTGGCCGGTCGCCTGATTATCAACCACGTGCAACTGTTCGGATTTAATGCCAACCTCTATCGCGTCGCTCCCGACAGTGTTCCGAATTATACCTTCCTTTTGGATGCCTTTGCCTCAAAGGACAGCATAGATAAGTCACCTGCCGCATTAGACGTGCGCGTCAATACCTTGCTCATCAGACGGGGACGTATTCAGTATGACGTATATTCCGAACCGGAGACGCCTGAAAAATTCAATCCGCATCATTTGAATTTACAAAATATTGCAGGAGACATTTCCATTCGTGCCTTGCGTAGCGATAGTGTAAACCTGCAAATACGGCGTTTTGGGTGTATGGATGTAGCCAGCGGATTCACGTTGCAGCGATTGGCTTTGCGGGTGACAGGAAACGGGGAAGATATGAAAATAAGCGACTTTGTCGTTGAATTACCTCACAGTCATATTTCAACGAGCGGCTTTGTTATGGAGGCGGATAGCGTAGCCGGTTGGACAGACGTCGCACGCAACGTCACGTTTCGCGCCCGCTCCTCTGATTCGTACCTGACGCCGTCCGATTTTTCGGCTTTCATACCGGCTTTGGCTCCTTTTCGCGATTCCATCGCACTTGACATAGACGTCGAAGGTACGTTAGAACGCCTCGTATGTCACCGACTTAGCTTGCGCGCTGCCTCTTATTTGCAATTGGACGGCAATGGAACTGTTGTCAATCTCATGCATCCTGCCGAGTTGTCGCTTTCCGCACGTCTCCGCAGACTGTCTTTGACGTCTGACGGCGTGAATTTCCTATTCAGCCGTCTTTCTCCGCAGCAACAAACCATGGCTCCACCTGTTTTACAGCGTATGGGAAATCTGTTTTTCCAAGGCGAGATGAACGGACGCCTGACGGAATTACACCTGGATGGTGCCTTGCAAACCGATTTGGGCGATATGCGCTATAATGCGACTTTATTACCGCAACTGAAAACAGGAAAGTTATCCTATGTCGGTCGTTTATCTACGGATGGATTCGCCTTAGGGCAACTACTTGATAACAACGCATTCGGACAAATAAGTATGGATGTGCAAGTGGATACCCACTTTGAAAACACCTTGGAGCCTCGCATCACCGTCAATGGTACCGTAGGCACATTCGAGTATAAAAACTATACGTATGAGAATATTCAGCTAACAGGACTCTACGAGAACAGCGGGTTCGACGGGCATATTGTGCTGGACGATGCCAACGGTTCGGTGGACGCCGTAGGTAAATTTCAGTTGAATAGGGCATTGCCTATTTTCGACTTCACGGCCGATTTGCACGAGATACGCCCGTATGATTTACACCTGTTGGACGAACGCTATCAAGGCGACAGCTTTTCCTTACGTTTAAAGGCCAATTTCACAGGACACGACATTGATGACATGGTGGGCGTTATCGCGATAGATAGCCTCCTATATAATACTCCGGACGAAGTATATCGAACGCCCCACATACGGATGCAATCCCTACGACGTGCCGACAAGACAAACTTATTGACGGTGGAATCGGATTTTATGAACGCTCATATCGAAGGAATTTACTCCTATGAGACACTGCCGAACAGCCTGCTGAATATCGCTAAGCAATATGTACCGGCTTTGTTCCCGCCTGATGAGCGTGTCGCCGTAGCAACGAATAACAACTTCTCTTTCCGGATTACGATGCAACCGACTCGTTTGTTGCCCATCGTCTTTAAGTTCCCGTTGGAAGTATATACTTCATCGTCGTTCCAAGGCTATTGCAACGATGTCCTCAATCGCATGAAATTAGAAGCCTACATACCGCAATTACAATATAAGGGAGATTTCTTTCGCTCGGGACTGCTATCAGCCACTAACGATGAAAACAGATTGCGAGGGCAGGTACGTTTCGGCATGCACCGTAAAAACGGAACGATTCTCAATGTAGCTTTGAATATGCAAGCCACAGACAACCAGATGGAAGCTAAGTTGTATTGGGGCAACGACGGAATGAATACTTACGGCGGAGAGTTGGATGCACGCGCCCGTTTCTCACGCGATCCGGCTACCGATAAAGCACCGTTACAAGGCATCGTCAATATATTACCGACCGAAATCATCATCAACGATACCGTTTGGAATGTACGGGAGGCTCAGATCCGGCTGAATGAAGGCATCGAAGTGGAAGGACTGGGTTTCAGTCATGCCGAACAGTATTTGCAAATAGACGGACGCGTGTCTGAAAACGAACAAGATACCTTGCGTATGGCATTGAACGACATTAGTATTGAATATGTCTTCGATGTTTTGAATTTCCATGCCGTAGATTTCAAAGGACATGCAACAGGTGTGGCCACGGGCGTCAACCTTCTGAAAACACCCGAGTTGAATACCCGATTATCGGTACGCAATTTCCGATTCAATGACGCACTTATGGGCGATATGACTATCGGCGGTCGTTGGGACGAAGCGCAAAAAGGTGTTTGGCTGGCTGCCGATATTCAGGATGAACGCTCGCAAATCGGCGTAACGGGTTACATATTCCCATTAAGACCGAATGACGGATTAGATCTGACTATTCGGCCAACACGCGGAAACGTCCATTTTATCGAACGCTATGTCGGAAATATAGTAAGTAACGTCTCGGGTAACGTCACGGGAACGATTCGTTTGCATGGCCTATTCGATCGTTTAGATATCGAAGGAGGTGCTCGTCTGGATACTCGTTTCTACGTGAATACACTGGGTACGTCGTTGCTTTTACAGGATAGCATTACCTTGCGATCCGGTAATATCTCGTTCAACAATATTCGATTCTCGGACACGGAAGGGCATATCGGACATGCGAACGGTCGGATTTTGCATAATCATTTGCGCAACTTTGACTATCGTGCAGATCTTAGCTTGGAAAACGTGCGCGTAATGGATTTGGCAGAGAGTACCGATTTGCCTTTCTACGGTACGGTCTATGCGACCGGCACCGGTACGTTGCGAGGAAATGACAATGAAGGATTGAACTTGGACGCCAATCTGACAACGAATGTCAATAGCACCTTTACTTACGCACTGGCTCCCACCATGTCCGCCATTAGCAACAGCTTCGTCACCTTTAACGATAAAACGCCGCGCAGAGAAATGGCCGACTCCCTAAGTATGCGTAACATCTCAGGTTTTGAGCAAGATCTGAGACGTGCGCAATCCTCCGAGAACAGTCGTGTAGAAGGCGACGTCCGACTAAATTTGCAAGTGGACGCTACACCGGACGCTACGATACGCATTGTTCTTGATCCGATGTCCGGAGATTATATTACGGGACGCGGAACGGGCAATGTGAACATCAGCTATTATAATAAAGGAGATGTGCAAATGCGCGGTACCTATACGTTGTCGCAAGGACAATATAAGTTCAGCCTGCAAGACGTAATCCGTAAAGATTTTACCATACGCGACGGCAGCAGTATCACGTTCAATGGGAACCCATTGGATGCTGCTTTGGATATTCAAACCGGTTATATGGTAAACTCCGTGTCGCTGAACGACCTAATTCCCGATGCTTCGGCCGTTGCGATGGCTTCAAATGTCAATGTGCGGGTGAATTGTTTGATGAATCTGGCCGGTACGTTGACGCATCCGACACTGGATTTGGGTATCGAACTGCCTTATGAGCGTAGCGAAGTGCAAGATTTGGTGCGCAACTATATCCCGACAGACGAAGATATGAACATGCAGATCATTTACTTGTTGGGCGTCGGGAAATTCTACCCGCCGAACTTCTTAGCATCCGGTCAAAATTCAAACGTGATGTCTTCTGTGCTCTCTTCCACGTTGTCCGGGCAATTCAACAACCTTCTTTCCCGACTTATCGACAACAATAACTGGAACGTGGGCACCAATTTGAGCACCGGCGAACTGGGTTGGACGGATATGGAAGTAGAGGCGATACTTTCGGGACGATTGCTCAACAATCGCCTGCTGATTAACGGCAATTTCGGTTATCGCGAAAATGCACTGACTACGACCAATTTCGTAGGAGACTTTGACGCCGAATTATTACTTACGCGCACCGGTGATTTGCGTCTGAAAGCCTACAATCAAAGCAACGACCGTTATTACACGCGTAGTAACCTGACTACGCAAGGAGTAGGCATCGTCTACAAGAGAGACTTCCAGCGTTGGCGCGACTTGTGGTTCTGGTTGCGCAGAAAAGAAGATCGTTGATTATCCTCGTAAGAAAAATATTTATCAAAGCCGGAAAAATAATTTTCGCGCTTTGTTATTTGCCCCACAAAGTCAGTTATTCGAACATCTATTTCCCTGCTGTTTTTATTAAAAAAAGGAATTCATTTTTCTCATATTCCAAAAAAGCCGTACCTTAGCGTGCTTTTTCAAAGCAACTAAACGTTTTTATTAAAAATAAGACTCAATTCATGCTTGAACAAGAGAGAATCTTAAAGGTTAACATCGAGGAGGAAATGAAGTCATCGTATATCGATTATTCGATGTCTGTCATTGTCTCGCGTGCCCTCCCGGATGTACGCGACGGTTTCAAGCCGGTTCATCGTCGTATCTTATACGGAATGATGGAACTGGGAAATACGCACGATAAGCCTTACAAAAAATCAGCCAGAATAGTGGGAGAGGTACTGGGTAAGTACCATCCGCACGGAGATTCGTCGGTCTATTATGCAATGGTGCGCATGGCACAAGAATGGGCAATGCGCTATCCGTTGGTCGACGGGCAAGGAAATTTCGGTTCGGTGGACGGAGACAGTCCGGCGGCAATGCGTTATACAGAGGCGCGGCTCAATAGGCTGGGCGAGGAGATGATGCAAGATTTGTACAAAGAAACCGTTGATTTTGACCCAAACTTTGATAATACGCTGCAAGAGCCGCAAGTCATGCCGACCCGTATACCGAACTTACTGATAAACGGAACTTCGGGTATCGCCGTCGGAATGGCAACGAACATGCCGCCACATAATCTTTCGGAAGTAATAAATGCTTGTATCGCCTATATTGATGATCCGGAGATCGACGTAGAAGGACTGATGCAATATGTCAAAGCTCCTGATTTCCCTACCGGCGCGTACATATATGGTATCAGCGGCGTGCGAGATGCTTACTTAACCGGAAGAGGTAGAGTGATGATGCGTGCGAAAACGGACGTAGAAACCGGTAAAACGCACGATAAGATCATTGTAAACGAGATCCCTTACAACGTTAATAAAGCGGAGCTGGTTAAACATATCGCCGATCTGGTCACAGAGAAGAGGTTGGACGGCATTTCTAACGTCAATGATGAGTCCGACCGCGACGGGATGCGCATTGTTATTGATTTGAAACGAGACGCCAACGCCAATGTCGTGCTGAACAAGCTTTATAAAATGACAGCTATGCAGACTTCGTTCGGCGTGAACAACGTCGCACTGGTAAAAGGGCGGCCGAAGACATTAAATCTGCATGACATCATCAAATATTTCGTTGAGCATCGTCACGAAGTCGTGATTCGCAGAACACAATACGATCTGAATAAGGCTAAGGAGCGCGCGCACATACTGGAAGGCTTAATCATCGCATCCGACCACATTGATGAAGTGATACGCCTGATTCGCGCCTCACGAACTCCCGCCGATGCAGTGAGTGCTCTTATGGAACGATTCACATTGACAGAGATTCAAGCGCGCGCCATCGTCGAAATGCGTTTGAGCCAGTTGACGGGCTTACAACAAGAGAAACTTCACGCCGAATATGATGAAATTAAAAAGCAGATTGAGTATTTTGAGGGAATATTGAACAATGATGAGTTGTGTCGCAAAGTAATTAAAGAAGAACTGGTAGAAGTTAAAGAGAAATACGGGGATGAACGTCGCACGGAAATCGTTATGGCGGCCGAAGAATTTGATCCGGAAGATTTCTACGTGGACGATGAAATGATAATTACTATTTCTCACATGGGATATATCAAGCGTACGCCGTTGAGCGAGTTCCGTACGCAGCATCGCGGTGGAGTAGGGTCGAAAGGTTCGGAAACTCGAGACGAAGATTTCGTGGAACATATCTATCCCGCAACGATGCACAACACA
Organism: Prevotellaceae bacterium; assembly: GCA_031262265.1. Taxonomy (GTDB): domain Bacteria; phylum Bacteroidota; class Bacteroidia; order Bacteroidales; family Bacteroidaceae; genus JAISIB01. The sequence continues at coordinate 48 of JAISIB010000085.1, read as the reverse complement.
TTGATGTTCTTTACGCGCAAAGGAAGGTGTTATTGGTTGAAAGTGTAC
>JAISIB010000080.1 GCA_031262265.1 Prevotellaceae bacterium | reverse complement strand
TGTAAACGATGATATGCCTACTTACAGACTGATTACCAGCTTTCTATTTTCTACAATCGGTCAATTAACAGTTCCGTTCTTCTTTTTGATTTCTGGATATTTCTTTTTCCTACGCATGGATTTCAATGCTATAACTTATATCAGAAAAATGAGAAGCAGACTACATACGCTGTTGATTCCTTATTTATTCTGGAATTGGGGGTGGATGATATTCTATCTCGTTGCGTCACGTTTGCCATTGTTAAGTAAGAATCCTGAGACAGTGATAGACTATTCTCTCCTTGATTTTTTAAAAGGAATATGGGTGTATGGATATCCAAATGATAATGTCTCTCCTTTCGACCTGCCACTATGGTTTCTTAGAAATTTAATATTAATTGCATCTTGTAGCCCGTTGGTTTATTGGTTGATCAAATATACACGTCTTTATGGGGTACTATTTTTAGGTCTGGTATGGTATGGAAGATTCTACCTTTTTGGCACTGATCTGTGGTGGCGCTACATGATGAATACCGTATTTTTCTTCTCTCTGGGTGCATATTTTAGTATTCATGGCATGAATATGCTGTCAGAAATACGCCGTTTACGAGTCATCTCTTTTATATTATATCCTTTGATAGCATTACTTAGTTTTATGACATATGATGTCTCATATAATATGGTATATATTGAACCGTTACGGCGCTTGGTAGGACTGTTGTTTTTCTTTAATTTGATTGCATGGTTGTTTGAGCGAAGAAAAATCCGTTTACGTCCATTCTTAGTATCTGTATCATTCTTTTTATATGCTTCCCATATATTTGTAGAGAGCCTCGGTAGGGAACTGATGAATCGTGTGTTTCTACCAAAAACTGATATAGAAGCAACCGTGATATTTTTCATACTACCTTCGGTGGCTACTGTGTTCATCTTAACGTTATATTATTTATTAAGACGTCTGATGCCGCGACTTACTGCTATTATTACGGGTGGACGCATATAGAATGATGTATTCTCCGATAATTTTATTAATCTCTCGCTGATTGAAGAAATTTTTCCGTAATTCTTTCTATTAGCATATTCGTTTTTCGTACTTTTGCAGCAATTTCAAAATCCATTCATTATTCATCATCGCACAAATGGTAAATGTAATAAAGTTATCCAAAGGTCTTGACATCAACCTGAAAGGACAAGCTGCGAAAGAATGGCTGAACGTTTCACGACCGACCCGTTACGGGTTGGTACCTGACGATTTCACCGGCATAACGCCCAAAGTAGCAGTGAAGGAACAGGAGCATGTGTTGGCAGGAAGCCCTTTGTTTTTCGACAAGGATTATCCCGAGGTGAAAATCGTATCACCCGTGAGCGGTACCGTTACGGGAGTGGTGCGCGGCGAACGCAGAAAAGTGCTCGTCATAACGGTCGAAGCAGACGCACAAACGGAGTATGTGAACTTCGGGAAGAAAGATGTTGCCACACTCTCCGGTGAAGAAATCAAAGCGACGCTTTGCGAAGCAGGTCTGTTTGCTTTCATTCGCCAACGCCCCTACGATGTGATTGCTAACCCTAACGTGACGCCCAAAGCAATCTTTATATCGGCTTTCGACACGGCGCCGTTGGCGCCCAACTTTGAGTTCCAATTAAAGGGGCAGGAGTCATATTTCCAAACAGGGCTTGATGTGCTGGCTAAGATTGCGAAAACTTATCTGGGCATTTGCGCTTGTCAAACGAACCGCGCATTGACGGCCGCCAAGAACGTAACCGTCACTACTTTCAAAGGTAAACATCCCGCCGGCAACGTAGGCGTACAAATTCATCATACGCTCCCTATTAATAAAGGAGAGACGGTGTGGACGCTAAGTCCCGAAGCGGTAATATTTATCGGCCGTCTGTTTCAAACAGGACATATTGATTTGACTCGCACCGTAGCAGTAACGGGATCGGAGCTACGTCATACCGGATACTGCAAACTGATGGTGGGCGCACAACTTACCGACCTTTTCTTAGGAAATGCCTATCGCGAAGAATCATTGCGGTATATTAGCGGAAACGCACTGACAGGTAAACGAATAGCTTCCGATGGTTTTCTCGGTGCATTTGATTCACAAGTGACCGTAATCCCTGAAGGCGATGATGAGCACGAGATATTTGGTTGGATTATGCCGCGCTTTACACAGTTCAGCGTCAGCCATTCTTATTTCTCGTGGTTGATAGATAAGCTGTTTAAGCGCAAATACGTATTGGATGCCCGCATTAAAGGAGGAGAACGCCACAACATCATGTCGCACGAGTGGGACAAAGTATTGCCTATGGATATATTGCCCGAATACCTGATCAAAGCGATACTTGCCAAGGATATAGATCGCATGGAGGCTTTGGGTATTTACGAAATAGCTCCCGAAGACTTCGCGCTATGCGAGTTTGTAGATTCTTCTAAGATGGAACTACAACATATTGTTCGTGAAGGATTGGATTATCTGCGTGCGGAGATGAGTTAATACACGAAATATACATAAGCTAATAGAATAAATGAAAGCGTTAAGAGATTATCTGGATAAGATAAAGCCTAACTTTGAGGAAGGCGGCAAATGGCACGCGTTTCGTTCGTTGTACGACGGCATGGAAACGTTTATGTTCGTGCCGAACACTACCTCGAAGACCGGCGTGCATATCCACGACGCTATCGATAGTAAGCGAATTATGTCGATAGTGGTCATAGCCCTCGTACCTGCCTTACTGTTCGGCATGTTCAACGTGGGATATCAACATTATAAGTACACGGGAGTGGAAGGTACGTTCCTTGAAATGTTTATCTACGGATTTCTGGCCGTTCTTCCTAAGTTAATCGTTTCATACGTTGTCGGGCTGGGCATAGAGTTTACGGTTGCCCAATGGAAGAAGGAAGAAATTCAGGAAGGTTTCCTTGTATCGGGAATTCTCATCCCGATGATCGTGCCGATAGACTGTCCGTTGTGGATTTTGGCGATTGCGACAGCTTTTTCCGTCATATTTGTGAAGGAAATCTGGGGCGGTACGGGAATGAACGTGTTCAATGTCGCCTTAGTAACCCGTGCGGTTCTGTTTTTTGCCTACCCATCCAAGATGTCGGGCGATGCCGTGTGGGTATCAAGTGACAGTATCTTTGGTTTGGGCAAGACTGTGGACGGACTAACGGCTGCTACCTCCTTAGGACAGGCAAGTACGGCATTGGAGCCAACCGGTTACCCCTCGTTTTCGTGGGATATGGTTACGGGATTGATTCCCGGCTCCATCGGTGAGACAAGTGTGATAGCCATTGCTTTGGGAGCTATCCTATTGTTGTGGACTGGTATTGCCAGCTGGAAAATTATCCTTTCCATATTTGTCGGAGGTTCGGTAATCGGATTTCTGTTTAATGAATTTGGGCCTGATACCGCTATGGCGCACATGCCTTGGTGGGAACATTTGGTACTTGGCGGCTTTTGTTTCGGTGCGGTCTTCATGGCTACCGATCCGGTGACGGCTGCTCGCACTGAAACGGGTAAATATATCTACGGTTTCTTAATCGGAGCATTGGCTATCACCATTCGCATGTTGAATCCGGGCTACCCCGAAGGAATGATGCTCGCCATCTTGTTTATGAATATCTTTGCGCCGCTTATTGACTATTACGTCATGCAGCGAAATATATCGCGCCGCTTGAAACGTGTGTCTAACCATTAATGCTATACTGAACAATGAATACAAATAGTAACAGCTACACGATTACCTACGCCTCAGTATTGGTAATTATCGTCGCATTCGTTCTGGCATTCACTTCAGCTGCATTGCGTGACCGCCAGACAAAGAATCAGGAATTAGACAAAATGAAACAAATACTTGCTGCGTTGAAAGTAGATACGAAAGGCGGCGATGCCGAAGCAATGTATAAGCAATATATCCAAGCGGATGAGATTTTGGATCATACAGGAGCCGTTCAGGTGCAAACCGGCGGATTCGAGATTGATATGGCGACTGAAATGAACAAGCCGGAAACCGAGCGCAAACTGCCGATATATATCTGCGAAGTGAATGGCGCACGCAAATATGTGCTACCACTGAGCGGCGCAGGCTTGTGGGGACCGATATGGGGTTATATCGCTTTGGACGAAGACAAGAGTACTGTGTACGGAGCCTATTTCTCGCATGCCGCCGAAACGCCCGGGCTTGGTGCTGAAATAGCAGAAAAACCTTTTCAAGCAGAATTTGTCGGAAAGCATGCTTTGAAGAACTATGAAGTAGCACTCACCGTAGCAAAATTCGGTAAAGTAACCGATCCGACTACAGAAGTAGATGGTATTTCTGGCGGAACGCTGACTTCAAACGGAGTAAATGCAATGATAAAGGATTGCTTGAAGCAATACATCACCTTTCTAACGACAAAAGATAATAAGGAGGGATAAAGAATATGAGTCAACTGTTTTCAAAGAAGAATAAAGAGGTATTCCTCACTCCGCTTGGGCTGAATAATCCGGTAACCGTACAAGTACTTGGTATTTGTTCGGCACTGGCCGTAACTGTCAAGTTGGAGCCGGCCATTGTAATGGGACTTTCGGTAACTATCATTACGGCATTTTCCAACTTGGTTATTTCCCTAATACGCAAAACTATCCCGAATCGAATCCGCATTATAGTGCAATTGGTCGTAGTCGCTGCACTGGTGACGGTTGTCAGCGAAGTATTGAAAGCGTTCGCGTACGACGTGAGCGTACAACTTTCCGTCTATGTCGGACTTATTATCACAAACTGTATTCTAATGGGACGGCTCGAAGCTTTTGCGATGGCTAACGCCCCGTGGGAGTCTTTTCTGGATGGCATCGGCAATGGGATTGGATATGCGAAGATACTTATCATCGTAGCATTCTTCCGTGAGTTGCTCGGATCGGGCACGCTATTAGGTTTTCGCATTATTCCGCAAGCCGTATACGACTTCGGATACATGAATAACGGTATGATGTTGATGCCGCCGATGGC
>JAISIB010000078.1 GCA_031262265.1 Prevotellaceae bacterium | reverse complement strand
ACGGGTCGTTTCCCTTGTGCATCTTTCACTGTCAAACGCCATTCTTCGGCTTGTCCGGGTTGTAATCGATCCCGGAATACGCTCCATTTCATGGATAAACTTCGATTTTTCTTTTTGCGTGCGAATGAGAAAGTGTGACTACGCGCGGATAAATTTTTGACGGCACTTACCAATACGGTAAAGGCGTCTCCATATTCTTCTCCGCCCGAATATGAAAAGGACATCTTGCCGTCGGATACGTTCAACAGTTGGCTATCTATTTTTTCCCCTTTGGCATAAACGTCATAATATATATAGGTGTCTTTGGCGGCTGTCCCTACATAGAGCATAGCCGGCGTGTGCGCATCAAACTGTCGTTGCGGCTGATAAGCCCATAAGAAATCGGTCGTTGGAACGCGTTTGTCTTGAATAGAAAACCACTCAATCGTCTGATGATAGGTCGTATCTTGGCCGGCTCGGAGGATTAAATGATATGTGCCGTAAGGAATGTCTTTCCATACGTCGGTTAAATCCAGTTCGCGGTTAGATCGGACGTTTATTCGGTAATTCGGTTTCTCTCGGATAGGAGCTTCTGCGTCCGACTTCTTATATAGTAGCATTTCCACGCCGACATTGATTGTATCTCCTATATAGGAATGTGCCGATGCTACGGCCGTAGGCGAATATTCGCGGCAGAGTTGGGAATCGGCAATGAATTCTAAATGCACGGGACTTGTGCCTGCACTAAAAGATACTTGGGTATGTTGCGTTTCTCCGGTATAGTTGGTCACATCTACAAATATGTGGTATTGGAAATAGTCGCGTAGTTCCTCCGTTCCTTGGTTGGGTCGTAGAGGAATAGCGTAGTTCCCATTTCCGTCAGCGACGACTTCCCCCACCTCAAAGTCCTGTGGGATAAATTGGTACGGTCGGTGATGGGTAGACCTCAATCTATAACGCACTGTCGCATGTGCGAGCGGTATGCCGCTGAATGTTTTTACTTGACCGGTCAGTACGATACTGTCGCCCAAGCGATATGCTCCTTTCGGCTTATCTATGCTAATTTCAAAAGTAGGTCGTTTGTAGGCCTCTACGCGAATATAGGTTTGAATCTGTTGGTCGTAATAAATTCGATATATCCCGTTGACTCCGTTGGCGGGCAAAGTGAACTCGGTAACGAACGAACCAAATTCATTGGTAGTCACCTGACGAGTAGCGATAGTCTTGCCGAAATTATCCCGAAGCATCAACGTATCGGAAACGTCGGTCGCTACCCGAGTACTATCTCCTCGTTGACGATAAAGCACGCCTTTGACTTGTACGAGCTGACCGGGGCGGTATAAGAAACGATCGGTGAACAATGTCCCGCGTAGGGTTCCCGTTGTAGAAGTTCTTTCTGCTTGCGGCCAAATACGTTGCTCTTCCATCGCGGTATCATTTTCGCAGATGGCCTTAATGAAAGCTCGTTCTTCTATTTGAAACGTAGCACGCCCTTCGTCGTCCGTTGGATAACTCTTGCCGTTTACGAGTATAGATGCTTTCATCGGCTTTCCGGAGTAAGCGTCCGTTACGATAGCTTCGCCTTTTTTCTTCGGCAAGGCGTTCCAAAGTAACGCAAGGCGCGTGACGCGAAGCGGTTGCACGTTCTTTGTCGGCTCGCCGTCGTTTATATTTTCCAGTTTTAACGTATATAGTCCGACGCCCGGAGTTCGTAGTTCTAAAATGGTATCTATCCGGTTAACATTAACGGGTGAGATAATTTGATAATCGCGTTTGATAATTTCATAACTTCCCCGCATAATTGTCGCTCTTAGGCGCGTAATATTACGAGATGTAACGGATATTTTCATGAGCGAGTCGGGATATATTCCGGAGACGGTCGCGAAGAACGACGGCAACAGGATTTTTTCGCGGTAGTAACGTACTTCTGAGAGTCGATCTGTGCGGGGATAGCGTACGGCGGCTTCGTCGCATAGTTTCAAAGCGCGCAGGTAGCGATTTGTCCGTTCGATCGGATAATCATTTGCGAGGTACCGGATATAACCGATATAGATCTCTATGCCGACGGGTAGCTTGCCGTAGGTTTGGAGTAGCCAGTCGTATTCTTGCGAAATGTCGTTGGTGGTTTTGGCATATTCCTTTTCTCGCAGCCGCTCCAATGTGTCCAATGCGAGTGCCGATCGGTTGTTCCGGCGGCGATATACTTCTCGTTGAGTGTTTCTTATCTGACGGATTGACTCGCTGTAGTCATCGAAGGAAGGATGTTCCAATGCGGACGTCACGATTTGTACCAACAAGTGATACATGTCGTGATGATAATAAACGCTGCCGGTGCCTTGTTTAATGAGGGCAGGATATTTTGCCGTTGTGCTGCTGAGCAATGCTGCCGTATCTTTCAATGCTTCCGAGCCGTGAAAACGCAGCGCATCCTGATATTGAGCGAGCGTCCACTGTCGCATGTCATGGATGAGCGTATCTTCGTCTACTACGGGGGTGATTTGTTGTAATGAAAACCACTTGTGGTGGATATATCTTCCATACAAATCGGTAAGTAGAGCGTGCAAAACGGCACGTTGTACGGTATCTGTCGTACGTGGAAGTTCTCGTTGTAGATTTTGCAGGTCGACAAAGAAACTATCCGGCGACAATGCGTTTGCACTACGCTCGGCGTATGACTGCATAAGGTGTTCAAACGCGACGGTCGTCTGCCCGTGTGTCGTTTGCGGTAGGCTAAAAATGAGTATCCAGCCGATAATCAGAAAAGAAATCTGTTTCATATACCGATGCTTTTGCGTACAAAGATAGAGAAAATGAAAAAAAACCAGCGCATAGTTTGCTAATATCAAAAGAAGCTGTACCTTTGCAACAGATTTCCGAGCGAGGAGATAACGATACTCGAAAACGAAAACAAGGGCGTTTAGCTCAGCTGGTTCAGAGCGTCTGCCTTACAAGCAGAGGGTCGGGGGTTCGAATCCCTCAACGCCCACCATAAAAAGAAAGGACTTACGAGAAATCGTAAGTCCTTTACTTTTCGGTAGACACCGGCATGTAGTCATACGTTTACAACCATTATGATACTCTCCTTTCATCTTGAATACTACACTCGTTGGGGTGAAGAAATCCGCGTAGTAGGTTCGTTGCCCGAATTGGGTAATGGCCATTTGTCCGAAGCATTGATCTTGCAAACGGTCGATGGAGTCAATTGGTCGGCTGAAATACAGGTCGAACAACCCGATACGGACTCGTTCACGTACACTTATTGTCTTTGTAGAGATTCTGCTTGCCTGCGTCGCGAATGGCAGGGCTTGCGTCGAACGATCTATTTAGGCGATAATCCGCAAAAAGAATTTTGTCTATACGATAAATGGCGCGACAAACCGACGGAGGCGCACTTGTTTAGTTCTGCGTTTACGGATGTATGGTTGCGGCGCACCGATCCGTTACCCGTACGCAAACCATATACGTGCGGATTACGCTTGAAACTGCATGCGCCGCGCATACCTGAGCCGTATACCATCGCCGTCTGCGGCAATCAGTCTATTTTGGGTAATTGGGAATGGTCGGAGACTAATCAATTGAGCGATGCGGGCTTCCCTGAGTGGGAGATCGCATGGGATGCTACGCAGTTCACGTATCCTATAGAATATAAGTACGTATTATATAATAAGGAGACCCGTTGTATTGAACGCTGGGAAGCCGGCGCAAATCGGCGGATAGAAGAGTTAGCGATCCGAGACTATGAGACGTTGGTTCGAGAGGATTGCCCGCCGGATTTTGGCCTGCCGTTGTGGTACGCGGCGGGTACGGCCATACCCGTTTTCTCGTTACGTTCGGAAAGAAGTTTTGGGATAGGTGATTTCGGCGACCTGAAACAAATGATAGATTGGGTCGCTCTGACCGGACAAAAGGTGCTACAACTGCTACCGGTGTGTGATACGACGGCAAAGCGGCGTTGGGAGGATTCTTATCCCTATAATTGCATCTCCGTCTACGCGCTACATCCGCTATATTTGGATATGCGCCAATTAGGCACGATAGATTCGGCTATAACTTGCAAGCGTTATGCTCAGTTGCAACGCGCTTTGAACAATAACTCCCTTGAAGAGTCCGATAACTCTCCCGCTCATTCAAATAACTCTCTCGCTCATTTCAACAACTCTCCCGAAGAACATTATAAGGAAGTAGCTACTCATAAATGGGAATACTTTCGCCGCATATACCAACAAGAGGGAGCATCCTGTCTGGCTTTGGAAGATTTTCAAGCCTTTGTGCGAGACAACGCAGATTGGTTGGAACCGTACGCAGCTTTCTGTTTCCTGCGAGATAGATACCACACTGTCAACTTTACTCACTGGGAAGAGTATGCCGTCTATACGACTGATGCCGTTCGGCGACTATGTGATCCGAACGGGACTTACTATAAAGAAATTGCCTTCCATTACTACTTACAATATCATTTGCACAAACAACTAAAAGCCGCTTCGCTATATGCGCACAGCAAGGGCGTCGTGTTGAAAGGTGATATTCCTATCGGAGTCAGCCGGTATAGTGTGGAAACATGGACGAAGCCTGCCTATTTCGACGTTGAGCATCAGGTCGGTGCGCCGCCCGATGCTTTTTCGGAGAACGGTCAAGAATGGGGTTTCCCCGTTTATAATTGGAACGAGATGGCGAAAGACGGTTATAGCTGGTGGGTAAAACGTCTCCGGAAGATGTCGGAATATTTCGACGCGTATCGGATAGATCATATACTGGGCTTCTTCCGGATCTGGCAAATGCCGCGCTCAAAAGCAAAAAGGGGCTGCCACGGATATTTTATGCCGGCGTTACCATTATCAATGCCGGAAATTCGCAAATATGGCATTCGTTTTCTCCCATCTCTCTTTCTTTCCGACTGGAAAGAGCACGGAAAATTTCATCCGCGCATTGATATGCATAGGATTCCCGCATATAATCATCTGTCGACAGTTCAAAAGCGAGCGTATGATGCGTTATATGATGATTACTTCTATCGTAGGCACACGGAGTTTTGGAAAGAAAATGCGATGCGACAACTTCCTGCGCTGATTGATGCTACGCGTATGCTCCCGTGCGGCGAAGATTTAGGGATGATACCCGCAGGTGTGAGCGAGGTAATGAATGAGTTGCAGATACTCAGTCTTGAAATACAGCGCATGCCGAAAGAATTTGGTAATACGTTCGGTGATACGAGCCGTTACCCTTATCGTTCGGTTTGTATGCTTTCTACGCATGATATGTCTACGTTGCGCGGTTGGTGGGAAGAAGACAAAGATTTAGCTGCGCGTTATTACGGAGAAGTACTTGGTCGGAAAGACAAAGCTCCGAAGACGGCGACGCCTGCGTTGTGCGAGGAAATCGTAAAACTCCACTTGCAAAGTTCATCCATGCTGACCATTTTGTTATTACAAGACTGGTTGTCTATAGAAGAAAGTGTGAGACGAAGTGAAGTCGGCTTCAATGTCGAAAATGAACGTATCAATAATCCCGCAATTACGCCGTATTGTTGGTCATGGCGTATGCCTATGACAATCGAAGAGTTGCTAAGTAACAAATCCCTGAACGAACATATCAAAAGACTTGTCCAAAGGGATCAAACAAAGTTGGAGTAGCTTGCGGGCTACTCCAATATTTTCAAAAGGCCGGTCGTCGTTGCCGGCATTCTTTTTCTGCGACAGAGAATTATAGAGTTACGTGGCTGCGGATACTTGCAGCAATTTCTACGAACTCTTCATTAGTCAGTTTCAAACGGGGTTTTGAGAAAATCATATCCGACTCGGCCTGCAAAGGTATGAGGTGGATGTGCGCGTGCGGTACCTCCAATCCGATAACCGCTACGCCGATGCGTTTACAAGGGATGGCTTGTCGCAATCCTTGTGCCACCTGTTTGGCAAAAACGTTCATTGCTGCCAATTCTGCGTCGGGCAAATCAAAGATATAGTCGATTTCCCGTTTCGGAACGACCAACGTATGTCCTTTGACTAACGGATTTACATCCAAGAAAGCGATAAAGCGTTCGTCTTCGGCGATCTTGTGACACGGAATCTCGCCGGCGATGATTCGACTGAATATAGTTGCCATGGAAAGGTTCGTTTTAGAAGGAGATACTGAGTACTTCCAATTTGATGATTCCTTGCGGCACTTTGATTTCCGCTACGTCGCCTATCTTCTTGCCGAGAAGACCTTGAGCTATGGGCGTATTGACCGCAATCTTACCCTCTTTCAAATTAGCTTCGCTCTCGGGAACAAGCGTGTAGGTCATCTTCACACCATTGCCCATGTTTTTCAATTCTACCTTGTTGAGCACTTGCACACTATCGGTATTTAGCTTAGAAGTATCGATAATTTTTGCATCGGCGATAATTGTTTTGAGTTTATTAATCTTCATTTCCAACATACCTTGCGCCTCTTTGGCCGCATCGTACTCGGCATTTTCCGATAAGTCTCCTTTATCGCGCGCTTCTGCTATTTGGCGCGATATTTCCGGGCGTTGCACCGATTCCAAGACTTTTAGTTCTTCGACTAACTTCTTGTAACCTTCTTCTGACATATAAGCCATATTGTAACCTCCTTATATATTTAGTATAATTTTTACAAATAAAAAAGAATCCCGACAAAACATCCATGCCGGAATCCCTACTTAAAAACGTTACAAAGGTAGGCTTTTATAATATGTATTGCAATGAAAAATATCTGTTTTGTAACATGTTTTAATATTCAATTCGTTACTTTTGTCCGCATTTCGCGCAATTTTGTGCACGAAGCTATATAGTAAGATATGAAAAGAGCAACGATTCGGATAGAAAGTTTGAGCATCGGATATGAAGGCATGATCGTAGCCTCAGATCTATGTGCGGAGGTATGGAGTGGCGAACTTACGTGCTTAATGGGCGTCAATGGCGTCGGGAAGTCCACGCTTCTGCGAACATTGTCAGGTTTTCAGCCTGCTTTGAAAGGATGTATGTATATGCTTGACCGTTCGATGAATGACTACGCTACTCACGAGTTGGCGCAAGCCGTCGCGGTAGTGCTTACGGATAAGCCGGACGTAGAACATCTGACCGTGCGTGAGTTGGTAGCTTTGGGTAGAACTCCGTATACCGGTTTCTGGGGAAAACTAACGGCAAGCGACTGCCGAGCGGTGGAGCAGGCGATGGAATCGATACACATCGAAACGTTGGCGGACAGGTTGGTGAATACGCTAAGTGACGGGGAACGTCAAAAAGCACTTATCGCAAAAGCATTGGCACAAGAGACGCCTATTATTATCTTGGATGAACCGACCGCATTCTTGGACTTTCCCAGCAAAATAGAGTTGATGCAATTGCTCCGCGACTTGTGTCGCCAACTTGGAAAGACTATTTTTCTCTCTACGCACGACGTAGAGTTGACACTCCGTATATGTGATCGTCTTTGGCTCATGAATCGAGACGGCATTGTCATTCATGCTCCGGATGAGCTATCCGGAACCGGCATTTTGGAGGAGTTCTTTCAGGTGCCCGAAGATTTGTTTCGCGCCCCCTGACCTCGCAAAAAACGTCCTATACGCCGTTGGAGTCAGAAATAAACTTTATATTTGCACCGCCTATTCAAAAGAGGAAATATGCAGGCGGCAATAGCTCAGTTGGTAGAGCGGCGGCTTCCCAAGCCGCAGGTCGCGGGTTCGAGCCCCGTTTGCCGCTCTAAGAATAAGCAATTTGGCAATCAGGTAATGGGATGTACGTCCCATTACCTGATT
>JAISIB010000089.1 GCA_031262265.1 Prevotellaceae bacterium | reverse complement strand
AAATTGCGCGGCAAAAACCGTCGGCGATAAGTCATCGCGAATGCGAAACACAATAGAATTCGAAAAAAAACTATCTCCTAACTTTGACGCCGCTACGGTAATAAACACGGGGGTCGGTTGTCCGCTCATATTCTCCTGTTTCAACGGCGGAAAGATACCGGCAACCGTGTAGGAAGTCGTATCGTTTTCATACACGCGCCGACCCACGTAGGACGTTTCGTGCGGGAAAATCCGATGCGCCGCATCTTCGCTCAAGTAGATACCGTCTTCCGGATAAATGGTAGAGGGAAGCAGTTCGCCCGTATATATGTCGTTGATCCGAAAAATCTTAAAAAAATCACCCCCCTGCGAGAACATGTAGTTACGGGTATTCGTCATGTTCGTACTATCCTGATTGCCCAGATTTTTGGAGAAGTGTACATTACTCAGGGGGTACATATTGCCGATAGACGCCGCCTCTACGCCCGGATAATCGCGAATGAGCAGCAGAGCCTGCTCCAATGCTTGCATTTCCCGCTCCGCTCTGTCTCGTTCAGTATAAAACCAGAAGCCCCTAGTACTGACGGAGAAAACATTGTGCAGCGAATAGCCTTGCGGAATGGCACGATTGCTCAGCAACGTGTACACCGGATCAATCACTCCCCACATAAAATAAGTAACCAATATCAATTCTGCCACGATCCAAGCATTGGAGCGGCGGTTGTTCCACATTTGTTTCAATATCTGACGTATCATAATCCTTATTTCTTGTTGAGTGAATAAATGATCGGCTTGCGTAGCGTAGTGTACGCCGGAATAATAGCCGAAAGATAGTTGAGCACAAAACAGAGCAGCAACGTCACGATGAAAATGAACGGATTGAAGAGCATATCCACCGTGTAGAACGTAACGGCGGCATTGGGAGACGTATCGCCTGTCTGATTAAACAACGTCAGCACCCAGTTGCTGCCGAGATACATGAGGCCGTAGGAAAGCAGCAACCCACATACGCCGCCAATCAGCGTCAATAGGAAATTCTCCGCCAAGATCTGCGTCATCAACGCGCGGCGCGACCCCCCGAAAACCTTGCGCACGCCGAATTCGGCAAGGCGTTTGTCCATCATCGCCGAGACCATGCCCGCCATGTTGACGGCCGGCACCAGCAGCAACGCCAATAGTATCGGAAGCATCGCTTTCAGAACCTCTGCCCAGTCGAATACGCGATTATTAGAATACTTCTCTTTCGAAAACGTGTTTGTCAGCTCCCATTTCCAATAAGGTTGCACATCGCCGGGGAACGCAATTTTCATCGGATTCTCCGATGCGGCCGAGAGCGTATTTATTTTTTCAACCATCGCGTTTACTTCGGCGATGACCTCGTCTGTCTGAGACACAGACGGTGCTACCAAGAATACAGTGTGCCCACCTAAGGCAGCAAACAAGTTAGGCATTGATGCGCCCTCCTCGCCTGCGTACAGTTGCGCGTCAGGTACCCACATTTCCGCGTAAGATACGGGCGTCGCATAGGAAACATCGGGTACGACTCCGCAAATGTTATACGTAACAGTATCCACCTTAATTTCTTTTCCTATGGCCTCGTCGTCACCGTATAGTCGGCGAGCGACGGACTGAACCACGACCGCTAACTTTTGGCCTGACTTCTGCTCCTCTGCCGTATAAGGTCGGCCGTGCAGGAAGCGAAAATCGAAAACCTTCCAGTAGTTGGCGTCCGTCCGAAACATCCGAATTTCCCGAGCTGCGCTACCGTCGACAGGATATAACTTGAATGTAGAGGTTTCGATCTGCGCGCATACCAGTTCCGGCGTTTTCAGGTAATACAAATAGTTTCGTATCAACTCCGTTCCTACGTTACCCATGCCCATTGATACGCCGCTGCCCGTATCTTCCATAGAAGCCATCACTCGATCAATAATTACCGTACGATCGCGGTTCACTTCGGGATAGACCGGCGCAACTTTGATATAGAACACCATTGTCAGCACCATTACCGTGGTGATAGATAGCCCCGTTCCCACGATATACACCGTACTAAACAGTTTGTTTTGTCGGAGCAACTGCCATGCTTGTTTTAGATAAGTTTTCATTGGGCAGAGGTATTAACGTTTTACTTTCAGCTTCTCTTTGTTGCGATAATCCGACATATCCGATACGACGAGACGGTCGCCCGGCCTCAAACCGCTCACGACTTCTACGAACTCGAAGTTGGAATCGCCCAGTTGCACCTTGCGTTTCACCAATTCGTCCTCGCCGTTCATCACGAACAAGTCATATTCTCCCTTACCCATGTAATATGAGGCGTTGGCGATACGCATGACGTCTTCTTTGACCGCGCTCATCACGTAAACATCCACGCGTAAGCCCGAACGCAGGCGAGTATTGCTATCATCGTCCAGTTGTACGCTGAACGAAATCACTCCGTTACGCGACAACGGAGTCACACTGGATACGACGCCAGCCAGTTGTGTGCTTCCGATCTTCACAATGGCGCGTCCGCCGGCCGCTACGCGCTCGCCGTAAGCGTCGGCAATCTCGGCCTCTACTTTGAAATGACTCAAATCGGATATGATAGCCACCTGTTCGCCTTGCGAAATTTGCGCGCCGACCTGATTGTTGACAAAAGTAAGGATTGCTTTGCGCGGCGATCGTATCTGCGCGTCATCAAGCGTACGCTTCTTTTCCGCCAGCGTCTTCAAGAAAATATTAAAGTCAAGTTCTTGCATCTTCATGTCGGCGTCTTTTACCTCTTGCTCATTGGCATAGCGTTGCCGCAACTGCTCCAACTCCAACTCGGCGACGTTGACGCTCAACTCTGCTTGTCGCACCTTGTCCGTTGTCCCTGCGCCCAGACTATCAAGATATTGCTCGTTGCGCAATTCTACCTTCATACGATTCAGCTGCATCTCGTTTACCTTAATTTGCATGGCCATGTCGCTCAGTTGCGTGCGGTTGTTGATGCGTAGCTGGTTCAATCGGTACCTGCGCTGCTCTTCTTCGTCCAGCAGCTTGTTATATTCCGTCTCCGTGCTCTGCAAATCTAATTTTAGGATAGGCGTACCGACGTCTACCGAGTCGCCGCCGCGCCGATAGACCTCTACGATTCTCGTACTGATAGGTGAATTGATAATCTCTTCAAATGCCGGCGCCACTTTGCCCGAGGCACTGACGCTAACCTCAATCGTGCCTTGGTCGACGGTCGATAATACGAGGTCTTTGTACTGCACACCGCTCCGTAGCGCGGAGATAAGGATACTAATGATGATTACGCAGCCGATACCGAAGGCCGCATACTTGGCGAGACGCTTATTGCGTGCCCGATTGCGTTCTGCTTTTGGAATTTCTCTGTCCATGATGTATAAAAGCGTTTGTTATAGTGTCCGTTTTTAGTAAAGTAGCACCCGGCTACGCCTTTCTATCATCAAATTCCGTGCCAAACGATTAACTACCTCATTACCAATATAAATCAAGAAATAGCAAGTGTCCGAAAACGAACACTTTGTTCATTTTCGGACACTCTAAGCGGACATTCTCAAGCTCTCGCCACCCGAGAACTCACCGTCTCCTTAAAATATGTGCGTAAGATATGGCAATATCTTCGTAGGATAATGGGATATCTTCGTCAGATAAAAGCATTGATAGGTGTTTTATTTGTAGGAGAAGAGATAAGATTGTACCTTTGTCGTTGCAAACTACCCTATATATGTCAGAACAAGAACTAAACTCCTATCGTTTGACCGGTATGGACGAGCCTACCGATGAGATGCTGGCGGCTGTGTGGCACGAAGTAGTAGAAGAAGCTAAGCGCAAATCCGAGGATGCGCATCGCGAACTATTTCGGCGGATTCATGATACGATTGCCGCTCAACGTTTGAGCCGCAAACAGCACGAACTAAATCAATGACGAAAACACATCGCCCTATATTGATCGTGATAGCCGGTCCTAATGGTTCGGGAAAGACTTCTTTAACATCCAAGATTCTACATCATGAATGGTTGGAAGACGCTATATATATTAACCCTGACATTGTCGCTCAGGAGCTATTCGGGGATTGGAATTCACAAGAAGCTATATACAAATCCATACATTATTGCCAGAATTTGCGGGAACAATGCTTGCGCGAGCGTAAAAGTTTGATTTTTGAAACGGTGTTGTCTGCTGAGGATAAAGTGGATTATATCCATCGTGCCCATGAAGCAGGTTTTTTTGTTCGTTTCTTCTTCGTATGCACCTCTTCGCCAACCATAAATGCAGCCCGTATCGCTCAACGAGTGATGGAGGGAGGGCATGACGTACCTATACAAAAAATCATCTCCCGCTACGATAAATCCATCACAAACGGTAGTATCATATCGGAAACGGCAGATCGTACCTACGTATACGACAATTCTGAAGATGATGCAGATGCTCGTCTTCTCTTTCGCATGACAAACGGTACGCTGATCAAACTATATGTAGATACCTTACCCGACTGGGCAGCAAACTGGATAGATAAACCCGAAAATTTATAGATATACACTTACATCCTCTATTAATATGAAGAAACTACTTTTTATTATTGTGAGCGCGCTGTGGCTCATCGTACCTACGGCCTGCCAATCCGGAAAGAAAACCGAGAACCGTATGAATACAAAAGTCAAAATAGAAACGACGGCCGGCGATATCATCGTTCGGCTCTACGATCAAACGCCCCTGCACCGAGACAATTTTATCAAGTTGGTGGAAGATAAAGTTTACGACGGCGTGCTGTTCCACCGCGTCATCAACGAATTTATGATTCAAGCCGGCGACCCGACGTCGAAGAAAGCCAAGAAAGGCGAGATGCTGGGTGGCGGCGATATGGACTACACTATACCGGCTGAGTTCTATTATCCGGCCTATTTCCACAAACGCGGTGTCTTGGCCGCCGCCAGACAGGGCGACGAGATGAATCCCGAGAAAGCGTCTTCCGGCGCACAATTCTATATCGTGACCGGCGAAGTGTTTGACGAAGCCACCTTGCACGAAATGGAGACGGCACGCACCAACGCCCAGCTTTACCAACTGTATAACGAGATACAACGAAAGAATGCCGCACAAATCGCGCAGCTGAAAGCAGCCGGCAATGACGATACGCTACTCGATTTGCAAGAGACGATGTATCGGGAAGCCGAAGCGGCCAATACGCCGTTCGCCTTTACGACCGAGCAAATAGCAGCCTATACGACCATCGGCGGCACGCCGCATTTGGACGGAGCATATACCGTATTCGGCGAAATAGTAGAAGGTATGGACGTGGTCGATCAGATTCAGCGCGCACGCACCGACCGTAACGACCGTCCGTTGGAAGATATTAAAATCAAACGAGTGAAGTTCGTCGACTAAGGAGAACCTTCACCGCCTAAACTCTTCACACAGACACATGCGTTTCACGGAACGTTATACGGGGCATTACAGACCTCTGATCACTTTGGGTATTCCTATTGTCATCGGGCAACTCGGACAAGTTTTTTTGGGATTCATCGATACGCTGATGATCGGACATTACGGTACCAACGAACTGGCTGCCGCTTCGTTCGTCAATAGCATCATGGCGTTACTTATCTTGATAAGCACCGGTTTCTCCTTCGGATTGACGCCGATCATCGGCGCGTTGTACGGACAAGGCAAACACGCCGAAGCAGGCGGTGCGATGAAGAACGGAATGAATGCGAACCTGTTGGTAGGTGCGGCGTTGACCGTCGTGATGGGCGTCCTCTACTTCTTTCTCGAAGACTTGGGGCAACCGGAAGAATTGATACCGCTCATCAAACCCTATTTCCTCATACAACTTGCTTCCCTCTTCTTCGTAGCCATTACCAACGCATGCAAACAATTTACCGACAGCCTCACATATACCCGCATTTCCATGTGGATCTTATTGAGCGGAAACGCACTGAACGTGCTCGGCAATTGGCTCCTTATCTACGGTGAATGGGGCTTCCCCGAATGGGGACTAATCGGCGCAGGCGTCAGCACAATGGCGTCTCGTATTATCATGGCTGCGGTATTTATTCTCATTTTAATCGGGCAACGTCGTTTTTCCGTCTATCGTAAGGGTTACCGCCAAGCCCGTTGTTCGATGTTCGAGTTTCGCCGGTTCAACGCACTAGGTTGGCCGGTAGCCATGCAAATGGGCTTAGAGGCATGCGCCTTTAACTTGTGTGCCGTTATGGCTGGCTGGCTCGGAACAATTGCTTTGGCGTCTCACCAAGTAATGATTACTATTTCCACACTTCCGTTTATGATCAACGCAGGACTTAGTTCTGCGGTCGCTATCCGTGTCAGTTATTTTCGCGGGCAAAACGATTGGCGCAACGTGCAACGCTCGGCGTATGCCGGCGCGCATCTCGTGTTGTGTCTGGTAGTCATCGAAACGCTCCTACTGATTCTCTTCTTACGCCCGCTGTTTGGCTTGTTTACCGAAGACGCCGCCGTAATCGGCACATTGACGTCGCTCATGCTACCATTTCTGCTGTATCAACTGCCGGACAGCCTGCAAGTATGTTTCAGCAACGCACTGCGAGGCATAGCCGACGTGAAACCGATGATGAGAATCGCTGTCGTCGCCTATTTGGTGATTTCTTTGCCGCTGGCCTACGTGTTCGGGTTCATCACCGAATGGGGACTCTTCGGTATCTGGCTGGCTTTTCCGTTTTCCTTGACGGTAGCCGCTTTTTTGTTTTGGCAACGTTTCAACCGCAAAACGAATAAACAACTCGGATAAACCGCTATATTTGCGTTATGTTTCGCGTATGGCTACGGCGAATAGCCGTTATTATATCTATTCCTATCGTATTGTTCGCACTTCTGATTGCGCTACTATACGTCCCTCCGGTGCAAAATTTATTGCGTCGCAAAGCGATGGTTGCCGCTACCGAAGCTACCGGCATGCACATCCATATCGGCAGACTTGACCTGCGTTTTCCGCTCAATCTGTTGGTAAGCGACGTACATGTCGTCCAAAATACAGATACCTTATTTAATATGCAACGATTGGACGTGCGCGTCCAACTATTGCCGCTCTTCCACGGACAAGTGGAAATAGATAATATCACTATCGAGCAAACGAGCGTGCACACGGCAAGTCTGCTGCCCGGCATGAGCCTCGACGGACACATCGGAACGTTCAAACTACGCAGTCACGGCATTGATCTGACAAAAAATAACGTCATACTGAATGAAATTGCGCTGGACGATAGCCGTCTCTCCGTTCGTATGACCGATAGTATAGTCGCCGAAACGGATACGACGACTACCGCCGCCGCATGGAAGGTAAACTTGCAAACGCTCCGCTTGCGTCGTGTCTCGTTGGCCATGCAAAAGGATACGCTGTCCGTAGAATCACATATCGGTGAAGCCGATATTCATAACGCTTTCGCCGATCTGCAAACCGGTTATTATAGCCTCGAACGACTACTCTTACGAAACGGCAGCCTCGCTATGGATAACGGCAACGCTCCGGCGGCGGCAGGATTAGACCCCGCCCACATCGCGCTCTCCGATATGTCGTTGGACATAGACTCCGTAGCGTACGGCAAACATCTCTTGCAAGCCTTGATACGCAAAGGCGGGCTATCCGAACGCTCGGGTTTACAAGTGACCACGATTGCCGGCGTACTACGCGCAGATTCCGCAGCCATTCGCCTGCCGCAGTTCCATATCGGGACATCGAACTCCCATATTCGTCTGACCGGTCACATGGATTGGACGATCGCCGAAGGCAGAGAAGACGGCTCGTTCGCCGTCAATTTAGAGACCGAGATTGGCCGAACAGACGCGTTTGTTATGGCAAGAACTCTCCCGCAAAATGTACTATCTCAGTATCCTAACGAGCCATTCGACTTGCAAATTTCCCTCAGCGGTACACCTCAGTCGCTGCAACTACGTCAACTACGCGCCGAACTACCTACCTCGTTTAGCATTACCGGTACGGGCACGCTCGCACATCCCTTCGATAGTCTGCGTAGAGAGGGAGGTATCGGGCTATCCGCCCACACGAACGACTTAGGATTCCTTTCCGCGTACATATCCGCCGACAGTAGTATCGTTTTGCCGCCCGATATGACGATGAACATCGGTATCGGGGTGAAAGGCCAACGCTATACGGCGGCTATCACCGCCGCTGAAAGCGACGCCCGTATAAACCTGAACGGCGAAGCGGATGCCTCCGCACAAACATATACCGCCCGATTGGAAGTAGATTCCTTGAACGTCCGACATTTCATGCCGCGCGACTCCATCGGTCTCCTCGCTATGACAGGAACGGCCGAAGGTAGAGGATTTGACTTCTTTGCTCCTCAGACGACTGCCGACGCTGCGTTGACGCTTGAACATGCGGAGTACGGGAAATATGCCGTTTCCAACCTCAATTTGGTCGCTACTTTGCGCAAGGCCGTAGCCTCTTTGCAATTGCGAAGTGACAATCCGTTGTTGAAAGGCGACGTGCAGGCTACGTACGCTCTCAATACGCCGTACACCGAAGCTGAAATCAACGCAGACATACGCGACGTCAATTTGTACGAACTTGGCCTCGCGCCCGCGCCCATGCCCCATCCTATCCTATGCACGCTGACGGCGCGCACCATGCGTGATTCCGTGCGCATACAATTGACGGCCGGCGACCTGACCGCGAGCTACCGATCACGCGGCTCGTTGGAGACCGTCATGAGCGACGCCGAAACTTTCGGCGAGTTGTTGCAACGACAATGGGACGCCCGCTTCTTCGATCATGCCGAGCTGCGTCGCGCTTTGCCGTCGGCCGCGCTCATGGTACGTGCCGGACAATCAAATCCCCTATATGATTATCTGCAACTCACGAGCGGTATTCGATATAAGAACATCGCCGTGGGATTTGCGCTCTCGCCTCAGCGCGGTATCAACGGACGTGCTGCGCTGACCGAAGTACGCGTGGATACGTTGCTACTGGATACGATCTATTTCGCGACCGTTCAAGATACGACCAAACTGACCTTGCGCGGCGGCGTCATCAACAATTTGCGCAATCCGCATATCGCATTTCACTCAACGCTGACGGGAGAAATCAGAAATAATGACGCGGAGATGACACTGAACTTCGTAAACGAACAAGGAAAAACAGGTTTGCTGTTAGGCGTCAACGTTCGTCCCGAATCCGACGGCATGCTGCTGAGCCTAACGCCCGAACGCCCGATCGTCGCGTTTGATACGCTCCGGTTGCGCGAACACAATCGTATTTTCTGGCGACCTAAGCATCCGTTTGAAGTCGACATAGAAATGCTCAACGACATCGGGAAAGGTTTTACGGCTCACTCGCTACCCGATTCTACGTTCAACAATGTCAATTTCGAGGTGCGATTGATAGACTTGGCCGACGTAAGCCGCCTATTTCCTTACGTCCCGGATTTTGCAGGGTTGCTATCTCTCGACGCAAACTATCAGGAAACCGCAGACGGCATGCAAATCTCCGCCGAAGCGACGGCCAATAAATTCACCTACACGGGTATGCCGATCGGCGACATCGGTATCGGCGCGACATGGATTCCGACGAGAAACGCACAGTTTATAGATACCTATTTGACGGCTGATGAGATGCAGATCATGTCGGCTAACGGAAGCTACGACATCGGGCAAGACGCGTTGGACATAACTACTACGTTGGAACACTTTCCGTTGCGCTACGCCAACGTATTCGTGCCGCAAGAGATGGCTCAATTGACCGGCGACATGGACGGAGAAGTAATTATCGGAGGTTCTACTGCAAAGCCGCATCTGAGCGGAAGTTTGCTAATGGATAGCGTGCACATACTTTCGCCTAACTACGGCGTACGATTCCGCTTGGACGATCGCCCCGTGCATATTACCGATAACCGTTTAGTCTTTGATAAATTCTCCGTCTACTCGCTCGTGGACGAAAAGAACCCGTTTACGGTCGACGGATACATAGATATGACCGAATTGAGCAACGCTCATGCAAACCTGACCCTTACCGCTCGCAACTATCCACTGATGAACGTATCCCGCGACAAAGCCGGACAAGTGTACGGACAGGCTTACGTCAATTTAAACTCTACCTTACGCGGAAGCCTGACGGAGCTGGTCATGCGAGGAAACCTGAATATTCTACCCAACACCAACGTAACGTACATTATGCAGGACACGCCGATCAGCGTGCAAGACCGTCTGGGCGATTTGGTGGAGTTCGTATCATTTTCCGATACGCTACGGCGAACGCCACCGCCGAGCACGCTAACCTCTTGGGGTGGATTGGACATGTTACTGAATATTAGTATCGACCCGGCCGTGCGTATGGGAGCCGACCTTAGCCCCGATCGAAGCAGCTACGTCAGACTGGAAGGCGGCGGCTCGCTTTCTTTCCGCTACACACCCGAAGGAGATATGAGCCTCACCGGACGTTATGAGTTCAACGGCGGTACTATTCGCTACGCACTGCCGGTCATTCCATTAAAAACTTTCAGCATCAAAGAAGGAAGCTATGTGGAGTGGACGGGAAACCTGATGAATCCGACACTTAACTTGGAAGCGAGCGAGCAGATGCGCGCTTCTGTGCCGGCCGACGTAGGTTCGCAAATGGTCAACTTCGATGTAGGTGTTCTCATACGCAATCGTTTGCAAAGCCCCGATTTATCTTTTACGTTAGCCTCTCCCGAGAATCGCGACATACAAGACGAATTGGACGCGATGGATTCGGCCGAACGCGGAAAACAGGCCATCGCACTCATGGTAACCGGCATCTATTTGGCACGCGGTATGAAAAGCGGAGAAAGCTTTGACATGGGCGACGCCCTCAATAGTCTGCTGCAAAGTTCGTTGGCAGGTATCGCAGGTTCTGCCCTGAAAAGTGTGAACATCACGTTCGGTATGGATAACTACGAAGATCAAACCGGCACCAGTCGCACCGATTACAACTTCCGCTACTCGCAAAGACTGTTCAACAACCGTGTGCAGTTAGTCATCGGCGGTCGCGTGAGTACGAGCGACAACAATCTCAACCGCAGCGAGTCGTTTATTGATAACGTGTCACTGGAATATCGTCTCGACAACTCCAACACGCGTTATTTGCGCCTTTTCCACAACAAGAACTACGAGAGCGTATTGGAAGGAGAAATCACCGAAACCGGTCTCGGTTTGGTATTGCGCAAAAAAGTCAGCCGCCTGAGCGAACTATTCATATTCCGCCGCAAAAAAGCGACCGAGATGCAATAAGCACCGCGTCGCTACTTATTCTTTTTGAGTTCTATATGCAGCAATACGGGATTGAGATTCTCACCCGCGAACTGCTCGCCGCCGGTAAAAGCGTATAACCGATCGGCAGGAAGCGGTATAATCAAACTATTGTCGGTCTGCAAAAATACTTGCACGTACTCATCGTCAAAGTCAATAGGAAAACCCGACAAACTGATGTTCTCTCTGATACCTCGCGTAACGATAGGAGTCGCCCCCTCCTCTTTCGGCAGAAAGGCCAGCAGGTTATGTCTATCGTACAAAAAGTGATAGTAGTAACCAGCCGAGTTTTCGATAAATAAATCCGTCCCATAGGCATAAGTGGTTTCATACAATCGTTCGAAGAAAGAGAGAACATTCTCATAACGCGAGTGATAAAATTCCGCCGGAATGTTCTCGTCACCGGTCTTCACCACATATTGCGGAATGACGCCCTCGTTCGTCAACCGATACACGGTATCGTTAAACAAACGGAAGAAATTCCATCCGTCAC
The DNA here is from genome assembly GCA_031262265.1 of Prevotellaceae bacterium. GTDB lineage: Bacteria > Bacteroidota > Bacteroidia > Bacteroidales > Bacteroidaceae > JAISIB01. The sequence continues at coordinate 5,454 of JAISIB010000089.1, read as the reverse complement.
GTTCGGCATAGCTACGGGAAAAGTGATTTTTGGTAAACACATGCAGGTATTGCGACTGATACGGGTCGGCAGGCATATAACTTGCCGTCCGTTGCTTCGTTTGCAAGTCATATATGTGAAGCGTCTTGCCTTCTTCTTCCATCAACGCCCCTTGATAGACCGCCATGCGCCGTTCGTCCATCAATTTGATCTTCATGGCGTCAAAGTCTAAGGCAATTCCCTCCATGTATGTACCGTCGGGAGCGTATTTATACAGTGCCCTATTGCGCGGTGCCAGCACCCAAATATTTCCGGCAGCGTCCACGTCGAAATCAGAAAGGACGGTGTACTCTCCGGGACGGTCGCCACGCTTATCCAGCATGTAAAGATGGCGACCGACCGCATCGAAGCAGTGAAGTACGTCCTCATCTGCCACGTAATACTTATCGCCTTGTGCCACTATCTTATGAATGGAGTCGACTTGCACGCTGTCGCGCGTTTCCAACGGAATACAATAGGCCACCTCCGCTATGGTTGACAGAGGCACGTAGTCGCTAATAGTTTCTATGGGAACGGCAAGCGTTCGTATCGCCTCATGTGATGGCGAACACGCCTGAAAGCAGGCCGCAAGCAGCAAAGACGATAAGAAATACTTCATCACTTCTCTACGAGAAACTTATAAATCGTTTCGCTATGATAGGGCTTATCCGGACGCAATACGGTACTCGGGAACTCCGGTCGGTTCGGCGAATCGGGATAATGCTGCGTTTCCAGACAAAATGCCCCTTGCGCCGGATAGTTGATACCCTGCTTACCGCCACGCATAGGTCCTATGCCCGAATAAACCTGCAAACCCGGTTCCGTCGTGTACACCTGCATCACAATACCGCTTGTTTTAGAAACGGCACGCGCTACCTCTTTCGTGAGATCACCGGCTGCATCCAAGACCCAATTATCATTGAAACGGCTCTCGCCGATCTGCGTCAATTTACGCAAATCCAGCGGCGTACCTGCTACGGAAGCAAACTCACCGGTCGGGATTACGTCGCTATCATTGACCGTATAAGTCTGCGAATTCACTTGCAGCCATTGGTCAGCCACCGTCGTCCCAAGTTTTGTCAGGTTGAAATAGGAATGATTCGTCAGGTTGAGCACCGTCGGTCGGTCAGTCGTCGCATAATACGTGATATGTAGCGCATTTTCATCGTTCAAATGATAGGTTACCGTCAGGCGTAACGTGCCCGGAAAGCCGCCGTCGCCGTCAAGTGACAAATAACTCAACACGACCGTTTGGGCATCCGGCTGTATGGCACTCCAAACGTGATCGTGAAAGCCGCTCAGCTCGCCATGCAATACGTGCGGGCGTCCATCCGTGGCACGACGCATACGAACGGGCAGTTCATACGTAGCACCATCCAACACAAAACGTCCGTGACTGATTCGATTGGCATAGCGTCCGACCGTTGCGCCGAACGTACCGCCTTTGAAACGAGTATAACTATTGATATTGTCGTATCCGGTGACTACGTCCTGCAACGTTCCTTCGCGATTGGGCACCATCAGCGACACTAAACGTGCGCCGAAATTAGTCACGCACGCTTCCATCCCGTTTTGATTGGTCAGCGTATAGAGTTCTACAGGTTTATCTTCATATACCTGTTTAAATTGCTTAGGGTCTAATCCCGAAGCGGTCGTGGCCGTTTGTGCGTGGCAGATACCTATTGCCAGCAAGCCCATCGTAAAAAAAAGTGCTCTCATTTATTTTTAGAAGATTAAATAACAGAATGCCGCAAAGTTACGAATTTTAGCTTTCGTTGATTTGTATTTTGCATTTTTATCACCGGTCGCCACATAAAAAAGAAGCCCTCCATTCGGACGAGCTACGGAGAGAGTTTATATAGATACGCGGAAAGCACTACAAAACCGTTACAAATATCTATATGCTACGGCTATGCAAGAACAACTTACTAAGATAATAAAAGAACAAAGCCGCTCGTTGAAATAAGCTCATAAGTTATTTCAACGACAAAGCCACAAAAAATCATAGGTAAATCCGGGAGATAATGCTTACGGCGTCATGCCTATCGCCGCGAACGGCCGGCGTCAATACGAAGCAGGATAAACAAAAGAATGGTAAATCCCCACAGCGACGAACCGCCATAACTGAGGAAAGGCAAGGGAATGCCGATGACGGGCGTCAGGCCAAGCACCATGCCGACGTTGATAAACAAATGAAAAAGGAATATGCTCAGCACCGAATAGGCATAGACACGGCCAAAGGTGTTGCGCTGACGTTCGGCAACGGCGATCAGTCGCCAAATGAGGATAAGGAACACGAGCAGCACGGCCATTGAGCCGACAAAACCTTTCTCTTCGCCTATCGTACAGAAGATAAAGTCGGTATCTTGCTCGGGTACATATTTCAGCTTGGTCTGCGTGCCGTTCAGAAAGCCTTTCCCCAACAATCCTCCCGACCCGATGGCAATCTTCGACTGGTTGACGTTGTATCCCGCCCCCGACGGGTCTTCCGTCACGCCCAATAGCACCTCGATGCGCACGCGTTGGTAATCTTTCAGCACGTCGTCGAAAATATAATCCGAGAGATATAAAAAGCAGACCGAACCAAATGCGAAAAGTACAATGCCTGCGTAACGCCAGATACGCTCTCGATAGGATATGTACAGTAACCAAATGCTAAAAACGACTATCATTGCCAAAACAATCCACTCGGATGGTAGCCGTATCTCGTAGGCAAGTAGCAGATAACCCAAGAGAAACAAGGCGCACATACCGGCCAACCAATAGCAGGCAGCCGCCCATTTTCGTCCAATCAAGGCCAACATAGCTATCTCTACGAACAAGATGATGGACAACACGGCAAATTCATCATAACGAATACCTACAATGAAATAGCTCACTGCACACAGACCGGCAAAAAGCACTACGCCGGGCATTCCCTCGCGATAGAGCACCAAGAAAAAGGCCAAATATACCAAGGCCGAACCCATTTCGTCTTGCAAAATGATGATAGTCATCGGCAAAAGGATAATAAATACCACATTGAATACGTTGCGCCAACGATGCAAGGTGAAACCGTATCCGTTCATGAGTTTGGCCAACGCCAGTCCCGTTGCAAACTTGGCAAACTCGGCCGGTTGCAAACTAACCGAGCCTAATTGTATCCACGAGTGCGAACCTTTCACGTTGCCGGCTACGAAAAGTGTCAGTATCAACAACCCGATGCAAACGGCATAGATAAGATAAGCGAAGACGTCATAGAAATTGTCGTCCAACATCAGCAGCACGAACGCCAATCCGAAGGAACAAACGATCCAGACAAGTTGTTTGCCGGCGCGCGTAGAGAAGTCGAAAAAATCCGGTTCGCCGTACGTGTAACTGGCGCCGCAGATAGCGAACCAACCGGCGACCACCAATAGCAGATAAAGTAGGATCGTCCACCAATCGACCGACCGCCATATATTTCTACTGTTTGAACGCATACGGAATCAGGTTCGCCTTCGTTATTTCATCGACCAAATACTGACGCTCAGGTGCGATCTTGCCGGTTAGGTATTTCTCAATCAACAATGCGCCCATGGGAACAGCCCACGTAGCTCCGAAACCGCCGTTCTCCACGTACACGGATACCGCAATCTTCGGATTGCTCATCGGAGCGAAGCCCATAAAGATGGAATGGTCTTTACCGACGTTTTGCGCCGTGCCGGTCTTTCCGCAAATCTCCAAGCCGGGAATGTTTGCCCGCCGGCACGTAGAACCATACGCGCTGCCGACCACCGCGCCACGCATGCCTTGTACGATATATTCATAGTTTTCCGGCGATACGTCGGTATAGCGCGGCGTACGATACAGGGAATCCATTTCGGCTCCCTCAATGGATTTCACTACATGCGGCGTGATGAAGTGACCGCGATTGGCTATCGTTGCCGCCAAGTTGCAAATCTGCACCGGCGTAGCCAATATTTCACCCTGCCCGATAGCGGTAGAGATAATACGCAGTCCTCCCCAACGTTCCGTGCCGAATCGTTTGGTATAGTAGTCGCCGTTGGGAATCAGTCCTCGTTTCTCGCCCGGCAAGTCTATCCCTAAATTGTACCCCAAACCCATGGAAACCATGTAATCACGCCACTTGTTGAGCGCAGCAGGGGCGTTGTTATACTTTTCCGAGGCAAGCATGCGCACCAGTCCCCAACAAAAATACGCATTGCACGAAGTTGATAGAGCAGGTATCACTGAAATGGGCGAAGGATGCGCATGGCATCCGACGCGCAAACCGCCATAAATAAATGCGCCATAGCATGGGAATGCCGTCTGCGTATCTACGATATTTTCTTGTAAGAAAGTAAGGGCTTGAGCGGTTTTGAAAGTAGAACCCGGCGGATAGGCCGCCATAATTGCCCGATTGAAAAGCGGACGAGTGGGTTCGTCCTGCAATGCCAACTGGTTGTTACCTCGCTTACGACCTACCATCATCGCCGGATCATAGTCGGGTGCAGAGAGCATACATAGGATTTCTCCCGTTTCCGGCTCGATAGCCACAATAGCTCCCATCTTGCCTTGCATCAGTTGCTCGGCAAACATTTGCAGTTCTACGTCCAAACTCAGCGTCAGGTTCTTTCCGGCCACCGGCAACTTATCGTCGGCACCGTCGTTATAGCTTCCTTGTATGCGGCCACGCGCATCTCGCAACAACACCTCTACGCCCTTTTCACCACGCAGGTAGGTCTCGTAGGATTTCTCTACGCCGAGTTTCCCGATATAGTCACCGCGTGCATAATACGGGTCAGTTTCCATCTCCGTCTTCGAGACTTCGCCTATATCACCCAAGACATGCGCCGCCGTCGCATAGTTATATTGCCGAATGGTACGCCGTTGGATGTCGAAGCCCTGAAACTTGTATAGTTTTTCCTGAAATTCTCCCGTTTCTTCGGCTGACAACTGCGTCATGAATACTTGATTGGTGTATCGGGAGTAACCCGGGTTGAGGCGGCGGTCTTGCACGTCTTGCATACGGCGTTCAAAATACTCCTGCGTGATATTCAGCGTGCGACAAAATTCCAGCGTATCCAATCCGACGATTTCACGCGGGATAAACGTAATGTCGTAAGCCGATTGATTGAAGACCATCAACTTACCGCTACGGTCATAGATGGCACCGCGCGCCGGATATTGTACGTTGTAGAGGAAGGCATTGTTGTCCGACGCCGTCTTGTACGTATCACTCAGGATTTGCAGCGTAAACAAACGAATGCCATAGATAATCACGATGAGCAAAGCAATGCCGCCGATGACAAACTTTCGTTTCTCGAGTACGTAATTTTTCTTTGCCATACCGTTCTCCTATCCGACTCTGACCCATTCGATAGCCACAATGCCGATGACGGTCAAGACCGTGCAAGATAGTATCCGCAGCAAGAGTTCCGTCCAGTCGGCAAACGAAAAATACAACAAAGCAAA
>JAISIB010000026.1 GCA_031262265.1 Prevotellaceae bacterium | reverse complement strand
AGGCAAAAGCATTGCTTGAACAGACACTCAGCGAATATGGTGTGCGGGTAACGACGACGAACGAGCGGCTTAAACAATTCAACAGCGTCACGGATACGTACCTGAGTATCTTTATGATGTTAGGAGGACTCGGCTTGTTATTAGGTATTATGAGTTTCGTAATCGTCATTCGCAAGAACTTGTTTATGCGGCACAAGGAGATTGCTCTCTACCGTACGTTGGGATTTCCCGAACGACGTATTGAACGCATATTATATAAGGAGAATATATGGCTTCCCTTGTATGCTATCGTTACGGGCGTATTCAGTGCGCTCGTAAGCGCGAGCATGGGCTTCGCCAATATAGGCGGTTGGCTGTGGTTGACCGCAGTACTTTTCACACTCCTGTTCGTGGAGTGCACGCGCTACTTCGTACAAAAAACGATACGTACCGTCATGAAAACATCCGGCTTATGAAAATACTGTTCATCGTACCCGGATCGGGCGACTCCTTTTACTGCGGCAATTGTTTCCGTGACAACTTGCAAGCATCCGCTTTGCGAAGCGCAGGACATGATGTGATAATTATGCCACTCTACCTGCCGCTGACACATCCGTCCTTTCAGGCAGATACACCACTCTTCTTTCCGGCCACCACTTACTATGTGGCACAAAGATTCTTCGGCAAAAAAATGCCTGCGTGGGTCGAACGGATTACAGGCTCGAAAGCGATGCTCAGTTTCGCCTCATCCTTGTCAGGAACTACGTCGGCGGAAGGAATGGAAAGCATGACTTTGTCAATGATTACAAGTGAAGATCCTGCATTTGCCAAACATATTGCACCCGTGCTTGATTGGATTAAAAATACGGAGAAGCCGGACGTCATACATCTGTCAAGTACGCTACTTATCGGCATTGCCAAAGTGCTGAAACACGAACTTCCGGAGATGAGCATCGTTTGTTCTCTGCAAGACGAGGAAATATGGATAGACAGCTTACGAGAATCACATGCGACCCTCGCTTGGCAAGGAATTGCGAACAACACTGCGTATATCGACCGCTTCGTTACGACCAGCCGCTTCTATCAGAAAATCGCACAAGAACGTGTTCCGCAAATGTTGGATATAGACGTCGTATATCCCGGCATAGACGTCGGCAAGTATGCTTCTGAGGTGTATCCCGAACATCCGACCATCGGTTTCTTCTACCGTATGAACCATGCCAACGGACTGGACATTTTGGCAGAAGCCTTTGTGTCGTTGAAAAAGAAAGGTTCTATCCCTCACTTAAAACTGAAAATCGGCGGCGGATGTACGGGGATAGATAAACGATTCTTGAAGCGCGTGAAAAAATGTTTGTCACCTTTTCAAGCAGACGTGGAGATAAACGATCGGTACGACTTGGATGAGCACGCTAACTTCTACGCTTCGATCTCCGTGATAGCCGTTCCTATTCGTTTCGACGAAAGCGTAGGACTTTATCTATGCGAGTCATTTGCCGCAGGTCGTCCCGCCGTAGAACCGGATACCGGCTCATTCTCCGAAATAGTAGGCCATGCAGGATTATTATACCAGCCTAACGACAGCACCTCGTTGGCGATTGCATTGGAGCGGCTACTAACCGACGCCGAAGTATATACTCGTTTGAAAGACGAGGCTTTATCGTTGTCGCAAACCCGATATAATCGGCACGTGACGGCTGAACAATTGGAAACCATCTATCGAAAAGCGATGGAGCGGCCGCATGCTCGAAAGTAGCTACCGAGTTACGTTAATATCCTCGTAAGATATTCTATTATCATCCTAAGATAAATCATTTTCCAAGTAAGATAATAAACTGTTATACACGAATAAATAATTAAACTATGAGATCCGACAAAAACCTTAAAAGCTATACGATGATAGCTTTGATGTCTCTGACATTTGCGGGCTTGACCGCACAAACTTCCTACGGGTGGCGCGGCCTACACAGGGATGGTATTTATCCCGAAACGGGGCTTCTGAAAACATGGCCTGCCGAAGGTCCCACGTTGCTATGGGAAACGCTTGATGTAGGCAAAGGATATTCCAGTCCGACCGTCGTTGACGAGAAAATCTACATTACCGGCATGAACGAGGACGAGACGAAAGAAATCTTCTCGGCTTATACGCTTGACGGGAAGAGGATCTACTCGGTAGAATACAGTACGCCATGGGATGATTCCTACCCCGAAACGCGAACAACGCCTACGATTACCGGCAATCGCGCGTATCTGATCAGCGGTTCCGGCGAAATCGTTTGCATAAACATCGCAGACGGCAGCATGGTCTGGAAAGTAAACGGCGGCCGAATCTTTGCGCGCAAAACGGGCAATTGGGGTACCTCCGAATGCCCGTTGGTATTCGATAACAAAGTCATCTATACGCCGGCCGGAGACCAGACTACGATGGTCGCACTGAATGCGCAGACGGGAGAAACCGTTTGGAAGAGCGAAACTCTGCGTGATGAAGGCGCATACGTGTCGCCCATTTTGGTTACATGGAACGGGAAACGCCAAATTATCGGTTCTACGGGCATAAGCGTTATCGGCGTCAATCCGGAAACGGGACATATTGAATGGAGCTTTCGGGATTGGGACAAACCTTCTCGTCCTCCGCGTCCCGGCCAGCCCGCCAGCAACAGAGCGGCGGCTCCGGAAAGTAAAATCGCGCCGAATACACCGATTTTCAAAGACGGCCGTGTCTTTTTCAGCCAAGGATATGACGTGGGCGGATACATGCTGCAACTCAACGAAGCCATGACTGCCGCTACGCTCCTTTGGAAAACGGAAGACCTCGATACGCATCATGGCCATCAGGTACTCTTGAACGGTATCCTCTACGGTTCTAACTGGATCAACAATAATCAGGGCAATTGGCTTGCCGTAGATTGGAATACCGGTAAGACATTGTATAATACGGCTTGGAGCGGCGGCAAAGGAAAAGGTTCCATCATCGCTGCCGACGGTATGCTTTACTGCTACGATGAGCGACGCGGAGCCGTTGGTCTGGTGAAAGCGAATCCGGCACGGTTTGATATTGTCAGCGAATTCCGCATTACGAAAGGAGAAGGGCCGTATTGGGCGCATCCCGTGATTGATAATGGCGTATTGTACCTTCGTCACGGCAATTTCTTAGGTGCTTATAAGATTAAGTAACTAATCCGGTTAGGCAACAGCGGAATATAGTACCCGCTAAACGTTGATAGAAAAATTATAATTACTTTTGCCGTATGAATCTATTGGAGAACCATAGCTCTTTCAAGTTGCTAACCATCAGTTTGGTGAGTGCTGTGTTCATTGTCTACCCGGATATTGCCTGCTTGCCGTGGGAACTGAGTTTTTTGGACAGTTCCCGGCATGCGGCGCACCTCACCTTTTTCTTTTTCCGTTATATCTACTTTACCGCACTTATATGGGGGCTGTTGATATTTAACCTGAAAAAGGCAAAAGATCTCTGTTTCAAGCAACGTTCCATCCGAACTTTTGTCGCTACGGGGGTTACTTATGCGCTGTTCGTCCTAATCATGTTTTTATGGACAGGCAAGATACACGGCGCAGGCAGTATCGTGCTGTTCCAATTCTTTGTAGTTTTCATCGTGAGCACGTTTGTTGGTCATCTTTTCATGATGTATAATGTGCAGCGCAAGAAAGAACAGGAAATAGAGCAACTTAAAATAGAAAATTTGCAAAGTCGTTACGATGCGCTGACCAATCAAATTAATCCGCACTTCTTTTTTAATTCATTGAACGGGCTAACTGCTTTGGTGCGCAAAGGCAATGAAGAAAAAACACTGGCGTATGTAAATGATATGTCTGACATTTTTCGTTATATCTTGCAGAGCGATAAAAAGGGATTGGTGTCGTTGTCCGAAGAACTAACGTTCATCGAATCTTTTCGCTATATGATGGAAGTACGTTTTGCCAATAAGTTATCATTCGATATAGAGGTTCCTGCCGATACGAAGCGGCAACTGCCTGTTCTCTCCTTGCTCCCGTTAATAGATAACGTAATTATGCACAACACGATTGATAGTTATCATAAGATGAATATTCGTATTCGTCTCAACGAAGTCGGAGAGTTAGTCGTTTCCAATCCGATCTATCCAAAACTTTCGCAACCGGTTACCAATGGAACAGGGATTAAGAACCTCGAAAACCGCTTCGTGTTGCTGATGAACAAGCATATCCGCATTGAAAACGACGGGAAAACCTATACGGTGTATTTATCTTTAAAGGAGCACGATGAAAGTACTGATAGTTGAGGACGAAACGGTAGCAACCGAGAATCTATTAGCCATATTGACGGAGATTGATCCGACGATTGAGGTCGCAGGTGCTACGGAGAGCGTCGTACAGACCGTGAACTGGCTTCAAAACAATCCGTCACCCGATTTGATATTGATGGATATTCATTTGTCGGACGGCTCGGCCTTTACCATCTTCGAACATGTTCAGGTGGAAACGCCCATAGTCTTTACCACCGCATACGATGAATATGCCATCGACGCATTCAAAGTAAACAGCGTCGATTATCTCTTGAAGCCTATTAAAGCAGAAGAGCTAAAACGCGCGTTGTTGAAGTTTGGGAAATGGACGCGCACGGAAGTGGTGCAATATTTGAACCGCCTTGCGCAACTTACTCCGGCCAATCGATATAAAGATCGGTTGCTGATTCCTATTAAAGACAAACTTATCCCTGTCAGTCTACGAGATGTAGCCTATTTCTATACGACTGAGAAGAACACCACCGTATGTTTGAAAGACGGCACCGTATATCCGTATCCGAAGACACTGGAACAAATTTACTTATCACTGAACCCGAACAATTTCTACCGTGCGAACAAGCAATATGTTATAGAACGCGATAGCATACGCAACATCACTATCTGGTTTGATAACCGTCTTCTGATC
>JAISIB010000059.1 GCA_031262265.1 Prevotellaceae bacterium | reverse complement strand
AGAGTAAGGTGTGATAGAATTTATTGGTAATATGGAGGCCAAGACCGACATGAAAGGACGCGTTTTCTTGCCGGCTCAGTTCAGAAAGCAACTACAAGTTGCTTCCGAAGAAACTCTTATTATGCAAAAAGACGCCTACGCTTGTTGTTTAGTACTGTATCCGCATAGCGTATGGAATAGCACGCAGCAAGAATTGCGTACGCACCTGCGACGATGGAACCCGAAACACGAAATGGTCTGGCGACAATTTGTCAGCGACGTGGAAGTTGTCGTCCCCGACAGCAACGGTCGTATCCTCATCCCCAAGCGTTATTTGAACCTGGCAGGTATCTGTGATGAGGTTCGCTTCATCGGCGTGGGCGACAAGATTGAAATATGGGCGAAAGAAAAGGCGGAAGCACCATTTATGCCTCCGGCAGATTTCGCTGCCGCTTTGGAAGAAATCATGTCAAATGATGTCGCACAATGAACACTCTTCCCGATACGTATCATGTCCCCGTTCTGTTGAAGCAGAGCGTCGACGGACTTAATATCCTACCGGACGGCACCTATGTAGACGTAACCTTCGGTGGCGGCGGGCATTCCCGAGAGATTCTCGCCCGTTTGGGTGAGAACGGACGTTTGTTGGGATTCGATCAAGACGAAGACGCCGAACAAAATAGCATTGATGATCCGCGCTTTACATTCGTGCGCAGCAATTTTCGCTACTTGAAAAACTTCCTACGCTACTACGATGTGCTACCCGTTGACGGTATTCTGGCCGATTTGGGAGTTTCATCTCATCATTTCGACGATAGCGAACGTGGTTTTTCGTTTCGGTTCGATGGATTGCTGGATATGCGCATGAACAAACGCGCCGGCATCACAGCCGCCGACATACTGAATACGTACGATGAAAGCCGCTTGGCAGACTTGTTCTATTTGTACGGCGAACTGAGAAGCAGCCGCAAATTGGCGACCTTAATCGTACAGCAACGAGCACGGCAACCCTTTGCAGCAATAGGCCAGTTCTTGGAATTGGTGAAGCCTCTATTCGGCCGCGACCGTGAGAAGAAAGAATTAGCCAAGGTTTTCCAAGCACTTCGCATAGAAGTTAATCACGAAATGGACGCACTCCGCGAAATGTTGCAAGCCGCTACCGATACGTTGCGACCGGGCGGTCGATTGGTCGTCATTACCTATCATTCGTTGGAAGACCGTCTCGTAAAGAATCTCATGAAAACGGGAAACATGGAAGGACGTGTCGTACAGGACTTCTATGGACGAATAGAAACGCCTTATCTATTAATTAATAACAAGGTGATAGTGCCCGACATGGAGGAGATGGAACGAAATACGCGCTCGCGCAGTGCCAAGTTACGTATTGCAGAGAAAAAGTAAACACTCTCAATCATAAAGTTATGGAATCAGAAACAAAACCGACAACACCCAAAAAGAAATCATACTTCACGGTTTTTCTTGAATTTATGGGCGGCGATATGTTACCTACCGAGAAAATCAAGCGAGCTATGCCGTTCGGTATTTTAATTACGGTGTTGTTTATCGTTATAATTGGCAACGGATTCGCAGGACAAGACCAAATTATTCGTATCGGGCAGTTGAAGAAAGAATTAAAGGACGCGCATTACGAATCGTTGTTGCGCAGTGCCGAACTCATGGAGAAAAGCAGACAATCCAAGGTAGAGGAATATATAGGTAAAAGCAATAGTCACTTATTACCTACCGTTATTCCACCTTATCAATTGAAAAAGTAATATTCAGCGAAAGATCGAACGATGCCAAAGAAAAAGCAAATCATACTCACGTATTTCGTCATCGCCTTATTGGTCGGTGGATTCGGAATAGGCATTCTGGTGCAAGCCGGAACGATTATGTATGATCGTCCTTACTGGGAAACCGTACAACAGAAACTAAGTAAGGACAGCTTGAGTATCACTCCCGAACGCGGCAATATATTTTCTGCGGACGGACAGCTTATGGCTGCGTCCGTTCCCGCTTACAAATTATACATAGATTGCAGGGCGCAAGGATTAGACCGTCAATTATTCCAAGACAGTCTGAACGTCATTTGCAAAGGATTGCACCAAATCATCCCGCAATGGAGTACGAATCAATTTAAGCAACACTTGCAAAAAGGAATGAAAAGCGGCTCGCGCTATTACGCCATCTATCCGAAACGAATTTCCTACTTACAATACAAACAAGTGAAAGAACTACCTGTATTAGGTTTGAAACCAAACGAAGGTGGCGTATTGGCTGATTGGAAGAACGAGCGGGTTAAACCTTTCGGGTCTTTAGCCGCGCGCACGTTGGGCGATGTGTATGGTGATATGGCGTTAGGCGGAAGTAGCGGCGTAGAATATGCATACAATCAGGATCTGAAAGGAATATCGGGCGTAAAGCGACAAATGCGAATTCGCGGCGCATGGGTGGACGAGGAAGTTATTGCGCCTACGCGCGGAAAAGATATTATTACGACGTTGGATGTCGATATGCAAGACATCTGTGAGAAAATATTAACGGACAAACTGGTAGAAATAGACGCAGACGAAGGAGTCGTCGTTTTGATGGAAGTGAAAACCGGAGATATTAAGGCTATGGTAAACTTAGGTCGTTCCGGAAAAGGCACGTATACGGAAACACGAAACATGGCTATCAGCAATATGATGGAGCCGGGCTCCACTTTTAAGACGGCCTCCTTGATGGTAGCCTTGGAAGACGGCAAAATAACGCCGGCAAACGGAGTAAACGTAGGAAATGGCTTACGAGAGATGTACGGCCGCATCATGCGCGACCATAATGCTAACCGCGGAGGGTATCAAGCCTTTCTTCCCGTCAAAGAGATACTCAAAAAATCTTCCAACGTGGGAACATCCGTTCTGATAGACGAAGTATACCACAATCAGCCGCAAGCATTTGTAGACGGCCTATACCGCATGGGGTTGGCAACGCCTATTGACCTAAAAATTGGTAAGACGAACCCTGTCATTAAGACCCCGAAAAGTCGCGAATGGTATAAAACCACATTGCCTTGGATGAGTATCGGCTATGAGACGCAGATCCCACCGCTGCAATTGCTGGCTTTCTACAATGCTATTGCCAATGACGGCTGTATGGTGAAACCACGTTTAGTACAAGCGATCAGGAGCGAAGAGGAAACCGTAGAATTTCCTACCGAAGTGATGGTGAAAAAGATTTGTTCAGACCGGACACTCGCCACTATTCGCGAGATGTTAGGTGCTGTGGTCAATGAGCACGGCGGACTGGGTGCCGCCGCTGCTTCCAAGCGTTTTCCGATTGCCGGTAAAACAGGGACGGCACAAGTAGCTGTCAACGGAAGATACATGGGGAAAAACGGCGAACGTTATCACTTAGTCAGCTTTTGCGGATTCTATCCGGCCGACAAACCGGAATACACTTGCATCGTATCTATTCGCATTAGCAAAGGGACACCTTCGGGCGGCTTAATGGCAGGAAGCACGTTTGGACATATTGCCGAGCGCATCATGGCCAAGACGGACAGACGGCCGGTACGCGAAGCGGTGGATAGTATAACAAATCTCGTGCCGACCTATTTAGCAGGTGCGAAGAAACCCGTAGAGTTTGTCTTCAAAGAATTAGGTATCCAAGGGAAACCTTACATGATTGATGCGCTTGTATCGGAAGAAAACACCGAACCCCGCGTGCCCAACGTCATCGGGATGAGCGCACGCGATGCCGTGTACTTGTTGGAACGCAAAGGCATGAAAGTACGCGTAGGCGGCGTCGGCAAAGTAACGGCACAGTCCATCGCCGAAGGAGATACTTGCAAAGGACAATATATCAGTCTACAATTAAAATAACGCAGTTCAATATGAAATTATCAGACCTCATTCTGCAGATTCCGGCTCAACATATCGAAGGGCAAACGGATACGGAGATCACCGACGTAGTCATTGATTCGAGATTAGCGGTTGCCGGATGCTTATTCATGGCAATGAGAGGCACGCAGTCAGACGGGCATTTATATATTCATGCGGCTATTGAACGCGGTGCCTCGGCTATTTTGTGCGAAGAGATGCCGAAAGACCTCAAACAAGGAGTTACCTATATACAAGTAGCCGATAGCGAAGAGACTGTCGGCAAGATAGCTACACGATTCTACGGAGACCCGACAAAATACGTGGATCTGGTAGGCGTCACGGGCACGAATGGAAAAACAACCATCGCTACCTTATTATATAGGATGTTTCGCCGTTTCGGCTATAAAGTAGGATTGATCTCTACCGTATGTAATTATATTGATGACGAAGCAATCCCGACGGAACACACTACGCCGGATCCTATCACCTTGAACCGTCTACTCGGACGCATGGCCGACGAAGGATGCAAATACGTCTTCATGGAAGTTAGCTCTCACGCTATTGCACAAAAGCGTATCGCAGGATTACGATTTGCCG
>JAISIB010000200.1 GCA_031262265.1 Prevotellaceae bacterium | reverse complement strand
AACGTCGAAATAGTCGATTCGGTCATGACGGGAGACTGCGGCAAAGGGAATAGTTCGGCCGACAAGCGTTCGTTTTCACAAATGATAACGGCTTTCTCTACGGCATGCTCCAATTCGCGAATATTCCCGTACCAAGGGTTGCGCATGAGCTGCTGCACGGCTTCGGGAGTCAGCTGCAACGTACCTTTATCATACTGTTTCTCAAAACGTCGAACGAACTGTTCGGCCAACGGCAATATATCCTCTTTCCGTTCGCGCAACGAAGGTATTTCTATATGAATCGTATTGACACGGTAGAGCAAATCTTCCCGAAACAGCCCTTGCGCCGCCATCTCTGCCGGACGACGATTGGTAGCGGTCAGTAGTCTGATATTTACCGAGCGCGGCTCATTGCTACCGATGCGTACGATACTCCGACTCTGTAAAGCCGTCAGCAGTTTAGCTTGTAGATGCAACGGCAGATTCCCTATCTCATCCAGAAACAACGTCCCGTCGTTGGCGGCCTCAAACTTCCCGACCCGATCGGTATGTGCATCGGTAAAAGAACCTTTAACGTGCCCGAACAGTTCGCTCTCGAACAACGACTCGGTCAACGCCCCCAAATCAACGGATACGAACGGATACGAACGACGACCGGAAAGCGCATGAATCTCTCTCGCCAACAATTCTTTTCCTGTCCCGTTCTCGCCGGTAATCAAGATATTGGCATCGGTAACGGCCACCTTCTCCACCAACGCGCGCAACGTCGTCATCGCTTCGCTCACGCCCCAGAACATTTCCGGCTGCCGAAGCTCCACCGGATTCCCTCTCTTGCGAGACGAACACACACTCAGCAAAGTATCTACCAACTTTTGGTTGTCCCACGGTTTGACCACGAAATCGGCCGCCCCCTCTTTGATACCGCGCACCGCCAATTCAATATCGGCATAGGCCGTAAACAAAACGACGGGCAACGTCGGCCTCGCTTTCTTGATTTCACGCAACCAAAACAAGCCTTCGTTACCCGAGCTGATACCCGCCGTAAAATTCATATCCAACAGCACGACACTCGCCTGCCGCTCGCTATGCAGCGCAGCAAGTAACTGATTGGGAGTAGTCAACGTCACTATCTTGTCAAAGCGGTTCTTCAACAACAGTTGCAACGCCGTCAGTGCAGCACGATTATCGTCGACAATGATTACGGTACCGTGTTTTTCCATGCTCCGACCCTATTGTCTGCGTATGAACGCCGTTACCAACCGCAAGGCCTCGTCTTGCGCGTCTCGCAACCGCTCGTTGACGATGACGGCGTCGAAACGCGATGCAAACCCCAACTCATATTCGGCTTTGGCTATCCGTTGTTCGATGACGTCGGGCGCATCGGTACTGCGAGCCACGAGGCGACGCCTCAACTCTTCAATCGACGGCGGCTCCACGAAGAGTGCCAATGCCCGTTCACCGTAGTATTTCTTAATATTCAAGCCACCGACGACGTCCACGTCGAACAATACGTTCTTTCCTTCGGTCAGCAATTGTTCTACGTGCGCTTTCAGCGTACCGTAGTAGCGTCCCGGGTAGACTTCTTCATATTCCAGAAAATCACCGGCGGCGATGTGTCGTCTGAACTGTTCGACCGTCAGAAAGTAATAGGCCACGCCGTCCTGTTCCGTACCGCGCGGCGGACGACTCGTAGCCGACACGGAGAACGCCAGGCACAAATGCCTGCCGCTTTCCATCAAGTATCGTATAATAGTAGATTTCCCCGATCCCGAAGGAGCCGAGAATATGATTACTTTTCCACTCATATAATCAAAGTACGTTCAGTACCTGTTCTTTGATTTGTTCCAACTCGTCTTTCATCTGTACGACGATTTTCTGCATCTCCGCATGGTTGGACTTGCTACCCAGCGTATTGATTTCCCGACCCATCTCTTGTGCGATGAAGCCCAATTTCTTTCCCTGTCCGTCTTCGCTCTCCAACGTTTCTATAAAATAATGAAGGTGATTGCCCAACCGTTGTTTCTCTTCGTTTATATCCAGCTTCTCGATATAATAGATTAGTTCCTGCTCCAACCGGTTCTGGTCATAGTCGACCGAAGAAAGTTTTTCCAAACTCTCGGAAATACGCTCGCGAATGCGCTGTACGCGCTCTTTCTCGTAGTCGCCTACGGAAACAAGCAATTGACGAATACGGTCGATATTGGAACGGAAGCGAGCTTCCAGAGCCTGTCCCTCTTGTCGACGAAAGTCTATCAATTGACGTATCGCTTCGGCTAAGGCTGTCTGCGCCGCCTGCCATTCTTCTTTACTCAACTCCGTGATTTCATTTTTCGTCAATACATCGGGCAAACGCAACAGAGTGGATAGCCAATCTCCGGGTTCCGGAATCCCAAACTCGGATGCGGCAGCTTTCAGCTCTGTATAATAATGGCGTAGCAAAGCGGCATTCAGCGTGCCTGCGGCTTCGGCCGTACCATCGTTGCGTTCAATCCAAAGAGAAAAATCGACCTTCCCTCTCACCAGTTGCTTGGATAGTTCATTGCGCAACTCCATCTCTTTCTCCCGATAGAGCGGACTGATACGCATGCTGATGTCTATGGCTTTACTGTTGAGTGTTTTGATTTCTACGAGCACTTTTTTATCCGGCAACTCAGCGATTGCTTTGCCGTATCCGGTCATTGATAGTATCATAATATGTTCTTAGTTTGTGCAAAAGTAGGCAAAACAAAACAAACTGTACTGAAAATTGCTTAGTTTTGCACAATATTACGCATTTAAGCAATTATACGAATGTCATGTATCCTACATATTGAAACATCTACCGTCGTTTGTTCGGTGGCCGTCAGTCAAGACGGAGCAAACATATTCACTCGTGCAGACTACGAAGGACCTTCGCATGCGGCATTACTCGGTTCTTTCGTGGACGAAGCCATGTCTTTCGCCGACAGCCATGCCATCCCGTTAGATGCAGTGGCCGTCAGTTGCGGACCGGGTTCGTACACCGGATTGCGTATCGGCGTCTCGATGGCCAAAGGCGTCTGCTACGGGCTGGGCATTCCATTGATCGGCATACATACGTTGAAAGTTCTATGTGTGCCGATACTGCTCTATCACGAATTGCCCGACAATGCGCTACTATGCCCAATGATTGATGCACGCCGCATGGAGGTGTATGCCGCCGTGTATGATCGCGCCCTGAACGAGATACGTCCGACGGGAGCAGATATTGTAGATGACAACACGTATCGTTCTTTTCTGGACGAGCGACCGGTGTATTTCTTCGGCAACGGTGCAGAAAAATGCCGCGCGCATATCCTGCACCCAAATGCTCACTTCGTGCCGGACATTCACCCGCTCGCAAAAATGATGTTTCCGCTGGCCGACCGAGCGTTGGCCGAAGGAAAATTGGAAGACGTGGCCTATTTTGAGCCTTTCTACCTGAAAGAATTTATAGCCACCGTACCTAAGAAACAAATATAACATGCATCTAACTCTTATACACTTGGAGAGCGTATGATTTACAACACACAACAAAAGCGGTTGCCTTTGCCCGAATACGGACGGGCGATACAAAACATGGTAGACTATGCGTTGACCATAGAAGACCGCGGCGAACGACAACGATGCGCCAATACTATCATCAATTTAATGGGCAGTATGTTCCCGCATCTGCGCGACGTACCCGACTTCAAGCACAAGCTATGGGATCATCTGGCTATTATGGCCGACTTCAAGCTGGATATAGACTATCCGTACGAACCTATCCGGCCGGACAACTTGTCTACGCATCCCGATAAGATTCCTTATCCGCAAACCCACATTCGTTACCGGCACTACGGACGCACACTGGAAGATTTGATACAGGAAGCCGTCAAGATGCCCGAAGGCGATGAGAAAGACAACTTGGTGGCACTGATTGCCAACCACATGCGAAAAAGTTACAGTACGTGGAACAAGGATGTAATCGACGAGGAAAAAATCAATGACGACTTGATGGAATACTCCGACGGCGCACTCTATCTCACCGACGAGCGCGTACGACTGATGGAGCTGCGCATGAGGCAACAAAACCAACAGCAACAACGGACAAACAACCGAAACGGACATAACGCCAAGAAACGATAACACCAAACACGCAACATTATGGCATCTTTCATCATCGAAGGAGGACATCGCCTCAGCGGAGAAATACATCCGCAAGGAGCTAAGAATGAGGTATTGCAGATACTGTGCGCTACCCTATTGACCGACGAAGAGGTGACCGTACACAATATTCCCGACATACTGGACGTCAACAATCTCATCGAACTGATGCGCGAAATCGGCGTAGCCGTTACCAAGTCGGGCACCGGTAGTTATTCGTTCCGAGCAGAGAATCTAAACGCCTGCTATCTGGAAAGTGAAGAGTTTCTACGTCGTTGCGCCGGATTGCGCGGTTCGGTCATGCTGGTAGCTCCTTTACTCGTCCGAATGGGTAAAGCTTACATTTCCAAACCGGGCGGCGACAAGATCGGCCGACGACGATTGGATACCCACTTTCTCGGCATACAACAACTGGGAGCTACGTTCCGCTACCACGAAACCAACGATTCTTACGAAGTGGCTACGAGCGAACGACTACGGGGAACGGAGATGTTATTGGACGAAGCGTCCGTCACCGGAACGGCCAATATCGTGATGGCCGCCGTATGCGCGAAAGGAACGACCGTCATCTACAACGCCGCGTGCGAGCCTTATCTGCAACAGCTCTGCAAAATGCTCAACCGTATGGGTGCGCGCATCAGCGGCATCGCGTCCAATCTGCTTACCATCGAGGGCGTCGAAACCTTGCACGGCACCACGCATACCATCTTACCGGACATGATAGAAGTCGGCAGCTTCATCGGTATGGCCGCCATGACCGGCAGTGAATTGACTATTAAGAACACCTCTTACCGCAACTTGGGAATTATTCCGGATAGTTTCCGCCGCTTAGGAATACGTTTGGAACAACAAGGAGACGATATATTCGTGCCTGCACAAAGCCACTACGAGATAGAATCTTTTATCGACGGTTCTATTATGACTATCGCCGATGCCCCTTGGCCGGGCTTGACGCCCGACTTATTGAGCGTCATGTTGGTAGTAGCCACGCAAGCAAAAGGAAGCGTATTGATTCATCAGAAAATGTTTGAGAGTCGTCTATTCTTCGTCGACAAGCTGATAGACATGGGCGCACAGATTATTCTCTGCGACCCGCATCGCGCCGTCGTCATCGGGCATGGCCACGCGATGAAACTACGCGGAGGGAATATGACTTCACCGGATATTCGCGCAGGTATAGCCCTGTTGATAGCCGCCATGAGCGCGGAAGGAGTAAGCCGTATCCACCATATCGAACAGATAGACCGCGGCTATCAAAACATAGAAGGCCGATTGAACGCCATCGGCGCCAAAATCACCCGTATATGATCAAAGCGGAAGAAGTCTATAAAATCGGTACGTTCAACAAGCCGCACGGCGTACGGGGCGAGTTACAATTCACGTTCTCCGACGATATTTTTGATCAGGTGGAAGCCGAATACGTCGTTTGTCTGCTCAACGGAATTTACGTTCCCTTCTTCTTGGAAGAATATCGCTTTCGCACCGACACGACCGCGTTGGTGAAACTGGAAGGAATAGATACTGCCGAACAAGCACGCCCGCTAACGAATACGGAAGTTTACTTCCCTTACCGACTGGCCGAACAAGCGCACGCGTCTTCTGAGGAGCAATTCGTCACCTGGCACTACTTTGTCGGCTTTGAAGCACGAACTACCAACGGTATCACGCTGGGCGCCATCACCGCCATAGACGATACGACCGTCAACGTGCTTTTCGTGATAGACCACGCAGGTAAAGAACTGTTGATTCCCGCTGCGGAAGATTTTATCACCGATGTAGATACTCACCACAAAACGCTCGTTTTGAATTTGCCCGAAGGCCTGCTGGACATAGACCACGCGCCGTCGGCAGACGAATAGTAAACTTTCAACCGACAGCTATATGAACAAACGTAAGCGGTCTCGCCGAATCTTCAACAACGCCTTTTGGCATAGTTTCAAGTACAAGTACAAACTTTCCATCTCCAACGAAAGCACATTGGAAGAGGTTGCCAGCCTCAACGTCTCCAAACGCGACGGTTTCTTCGTATTCCTGACGCTGGCCTTGCTATTGTTCGTAGCCGCCGGACTGATTATGATTTACACCCCCTTGCGCAACTATCTGCCGGGCTATATGAGCGATGGTTTACGCGCACAAATGGTTATTAATGCCTTGCGAATTGATTCTTTGAAGGAGGTAACGGACAAGCAGAACCTCTATATCATGAATATTCAGGACATCTTTCAGGGTACGGTACGACCGGATACGGCTGTCAATATCGAAACGCTGACAGCCATCCGACAAGACTCGCTGTTGCTACGAACCGAACGCGAGATGGCCTTTCGCCGCCAGTACGAAGAAACCGAAAAATACAACCTGACTGCCATTAACGCCGAAGCGAATATGGACGGTCTGTTATTTGAAGTACCCGCGCGCGGCCCTGTTATCGCGGCATTCCACGGAGAAAGCCGCCACTACGGAATAGATATAGCCGCTACCCCACAATCGGCCGTGCAAGCCACACTGGAAGGCGTTGTCGTACTCAGTACTTTCTCGGCTACCGAAGGATATATGATAGGTATTCAACACCGGCAAGAGTTTCTCTCATTTTACAAACAATGCGGTGCTCTCTACAAAAAGGAAGGAGATACCGTCAAAGCCGGTGAGTTGATTGCCACCGTAGGCGCACCTGCCAACGACGAAGAAGAGATCGCACATCTACACTTTGAGTTGTGGCACAAAGGGCGCGCCGTAGACCCGGTAGACTACATTGCATTCTAACACAAACGAACGACATCCCATGACAGAGAATACGCCACGTAAACAAATCGCTATACTCGGCTCGACCGGTTCTATCGGCACGCAAGCGTTGGAAGTGATTGCCGCCCACCCCGAACGCTACGAAGTGTACGCACTAACGGCCAACAATCGGGTGGACGAACTCATCCGGCAAGCGCGTACTTTTCATCCCGAAGTAGTAGCCATCGCCAACGAAGCCCATTATGACACGCTGCGCGACGCCTTGTCCGATCTGCCTATCAAAGTATATACGAGCGAAGCGGCCATTTGTCAAGTAGTCGAAGCCCAACCGATAGACATCGTTCTGACAGCCATCGTAGGCTACGCGGGATTGAAACCGACCATTCACGCTATTCGCGCAGGCAAGGTCATCGCACTATCCAATAAGGAGACGCTCGTCGTAGCCGGTGAGTTGATACAACAACTTCTGCATCAATCTCACGCAACCGTTATTCCGGTCGATTCCGAACACTCGGCTATTTTCCAATGTCTGGTGGGTGAAGGCAACAACCCGATTGAAAAATTAATACTAACGGCTTCGGGCGGTGCCTTGCGAGACTATTCGCTCGACCAGCTACGTCACGTCACGCGCGAGCAGGCACTCCGTCACCCGAATTGGGCGATGGGCAACAAGATTACCATTGATTCGGCGACGATGATCAACAAAGGATTTGAGGTAATCGAAGCCAAATGGTTGTTCGGCGTACGCCCCGACCAAATCGAGGTACTCATTCATCCGCAGTCTATTGTCCATTCGATGGTGCAGTTCGCCGACGGATCTATCAAAGCGCAAATGGGATTGCCTGATATGAAGTTGCCCATACAATACGCCTTCTCTTACCCCGAACGCATACTCTCTTCGTTGCCGCGCTTAGACTTCACGCAGCATCCGCAACTCACCTTTGAACAACCGGACGTCCGCCGCTATCCTTGTTTAGGCCTGTTGTACGAAGCCATGCGACAAGCCGGCAACATGCCTTGCGTAGTCAATGCAGCCAACGAGGTAGCCGTAGAAGCATTCCTGAACGGACATTTACCCTTCCTCTCCATAGCCGACGTGATAGAAAAAACAATGGGACGCACCGCTTACCTGGCACATCCCGACTATGACGACTACGTGGCGACCGACACAGAGGCACGCCGCATCGCCCAAGAACTCCTATAAACAAAGAACAGAAATTTTAATACCGCGCCGTTGAATTCTCACAGTTAGTTATTCAAACGCCGCACTTGGAAAATAAATTTTCAAGGTAAGTTGGTGTATGTATAGGTATGCGTTATATTTTCTTGGGTAGCCAAAAACGACAATCCTCCATTCTTCTACTTCTATGTCCTATAAATAGCAGTTATTTATTCCAGAATACAATCATTTAACCGTAAATCGGGTTATTAGATAATCTCCATATCCTCTCGTTGCTACATGTACGGTGGCAACCCCATAGTTATCTAACTTATATTTGTACTCCGATATTTTATATTGATAAGTCGTATCACAACCTATTATGTAATCTTTATTTTCAAAATACCCTCCATTACTTTTCTTTATTTCAGCAATTCTACCTTGCCAGTATATCGTATCAGAACTTCTTTTTGCATACTCCTTTTTAATTATATCTGTATATTTAATGAACTCATAAATATTCGCTTTTTTTGATACGAATGTAAAATGCTCAAAGAGATTGTTTAGCTGAAACATGGAAAGTAACATTTCATCAGATATATCCATGTCAACATAATCCATATTAGCGTCATCCAAATAAGCATCTCTACATATCAAATATACTCCATAACTAAGTTCTAAATCCGAAAAAGGAGAATTATGAGACAGATATAAACTATTACCCCAAGAAGAAATTTCCAATTTATCATCACTCCAACTATATTCTCCCTTAATTATATGAATAGATGGTCTATATTTACCATTTCCAATATCACGGAGAGTACTCTCTACAAATGCTTTTTCTCCATCACATGCACTTATCACAAAAACATAAACTAGCAACAATGGGATAATCTTTTTCATAACGTAAATATTTAAATAGTTGAACAATAAGTTTCTATTCATCCACGTTACAAAAAAAGTCGGCGTGGAAGTACTGCCGTAGAAAGAAGTACTACCACCACATACCCACACATACAACAGACACGTACCCACGCCCAAGCGTAGGTGTTTCCGTCTCGTTTCTTGTATGTGTTAGAAGAAAAAGTGGTAGTTTTCTTTCTACAAGTAACATTTTAAAAACGTTATTCTTAAAATGTTTGGGGACAGACTTTTGTCAATCCCGTTGCAAATATACCGATATATTTGTATCTGTTATGCAAAAAAAGGGAAAAGCCACTTTTGATATAATATAAGGTAATAGAATTTAGTCAAATGAATAAGGGAGATATTAGTTATCATTGGTTAAGGTTGCAGCGTGGAAACGGTTGAGGATATTTTCACGTTAAACAATGAATAACAAGGATAAGTACAAATAATCTTTGTAGTAACGCATACAATCTCCTACACTTTCTTTATCTTTGCGCTCACAATCATACTATAAGTATGGAAACAAGAGAAGATATAAAGTATGGCAAGATAAATAAGCTCATGCAGGAAGTGCCTAAGGGGCTTGTCTTGCTCTCCATGTGGTTGCATTCGGAGGGCTATTCGTATGAGCTGCAACAGCGTTACCGCAATAGCGGCTGGTTGAAGTCCATCGGGATAGGAGCCATGCTCAAGAATGGAGACGAGCTGACTTTGGCGGGTGCATTGGCGGCTTTGCAAGGTCAACTCGGCATGGATGTACATGTTGGTGGTCGTTCCGCTTTGGAACTTCAAGGTGTTTCACACTACCTGCAACTTAATGAGCATGAAACGACTGTCTTCACTGAAAGTAAGACCGCTTTGCCCGCATGGTTTACTCGTAACAGATGGACGCCAACGCCTAAGGTCTTTCGCTCCACTTTATATAATAAAGATGAGGTCGGCATGACGAACTATCAAGACGGCGAATTCGCCATGAAAATATCCACTCCGGCAAGAGCCGTAATGGAGTGTCTGTACCTATGTCCCAATCAATTTTCACTACAAGAAGCATACGAGCTGATGGAAGGGCTTCCGACGCTTCGCCCTTCACAGGTACAACCGTTACTCGAAGAATGTAAGTCTGTCAAAGTAAAACGGCTATTCCTCTATTTTGCCGAGCGAGCGAATCATGCTTGGCTGAAACATGTGGATGTTGGTCGTATAAACTTGGGCAAGGGCGACCGCAGCTTAGCTACCGACGGAGCTTATGTGCCTAAATATCACTTAGTACTACCAAAAGAACTTGTATGAACAACGCTTATAAAAAGCAGGTCGCACTGCTACTGGATATACTACCGACCATTGCCGAAGAGAAGAACTTCGCCCTACATGGCGGCACGGCTATCAATCTATTCCATTCGGATATGCCACGCTTGTCGATTGATGTGGATTTGACGTTTGTTCCATTCAGTGATGACCGTAATCGTGACTTGGAAGCTATCCGTATCTCTTTGCAACATATCAAGACGAAGCTATCAAAGCGGATGTCGAAGATGCGCTTTGAAGACCAACAACGAGCTAACGAAGACCTCAAACTGATTTGCTCCACTGCGGAAGCAACGGTGAAGATTGAGGTCAACCAAATCAATAGAGGACTGATAGCAGAACCCTGTGTCCGTGTATTGTGTGACCGTGCCCAAGAAGAGTTCGACCGCTTTTGTGAAGTGACAACCGTTTCAATCGGGCAACTATGGGGCGGAAAGATAGCGGCAGCCTTAGACCGCCAGCACCCAAGAGACTTGTTTGACGTACGGAATTTACTGAACAGCCATGGATATACCGATGAAGTCAAAACAGGCTTCATTTTCTTCCTACTTTGTGGCAAACGCCCCATTCATGAGATGTTGAATCCACAACACATAGACCAACAAACGGTGTTGGACAGTCAGTTCAACGGAATGACAGACCAGTCATTTACGTACGAGGACTACGAAACTACCCGAGAGCGGCTTATCCAAGTCGTCAAGCAATCATTGACCACCGAAGACAGGGTGTTTATTCAAGCCTTTGCAAAAGGCGAACCGATATGGGAAAATGTTGATTACAGCCAATATCCGGCTATCCGATGGAAACTGCTAAATCTCCGGAAGTTGAATACAGAGAACCCCGA
>JAISIB010000046.1 GCA_031262265.1 Prevotellaceae bacterium | reverse complement strand
GCACCGAGATTTACGAATATTTGCGTCTGTTGTACGCTCGCATCGGAAAAACATACAGTCCGATTACTGGAAACGAGGTAAAAAAACATAGTACGGAGGATATTATTCAGTGTATGCTCTCGTATCCCGAAGGGACGCGCTTCGCCGTACTTACTAAGGTCGCTTGTCGTGATGGCCGCACCCTTTCTGAGCAATTGGAGATAGACCGCACGGAAGGATTTACACGTGTGGAAGTGAACGGAGAAACCGTGCGCATCGAAGACTATACGCCGCAAGCGGAAGATGTTGTCTATTTACTTATCGACAGACTGGCGGTCGGACGCGAGAAAGACGTGATTAGTAGACTGACAGACTCGGCCGAGACAGCTATGTACGAAGGAAACGGTCGGTGCATACTGCGCTTTTATGAAAAAGATAAGACTACGTTGCACGAATTCAGTAATGCCTTCGAAGCAGACGGTATTCGATTTGAAGAACCTACCGATCAGATGTTTGCATTTAACTCGCCCATGGGTGCATGCCCCGTCTGCGAAGGATTCGGCAAGGTAATCGGTATCGACGAGCGACTGGTTATTCCCAATAAGATGCTTTCCGTCTATGACGGTGCCGTAGCTTGTTGGAAAGGCGAGGTTATGAGCGAATGGCAGAGAGACGTTATATACAACGCGAGAGCTGCGGGTTTCCCTATCTTTACGCCTTATTATCAGTTGACGGCTGCCGAAAAGAAAATGCTATGGGAAGGGACGCCGAATTTCGCCGGCATCAATGCTTTCTTCCAAATGATCGAACAAAATCTTTATAAGATACAATACAGAGTCTTGCTATCGCGATACAGGGGAAAGACTGTTTGCCCGGCATGTCACGGCACTCGTTTGAAGCCGGAAGCCGGATATGTAAAGGTTGGTGGAAGAAGCATCAGCGAACTGGTAGACTTGCCTATTACCGAACTGCAAAAGTTCTTTTCAGCTTTGCAATTAGACGAACACGATACGACCGTAGCCAAACGAATCCTTACGGAAATCAACAATCGAATACGCTTCTTGTTGGATGTCGGCTTAGGTTATCTAACATTAAACCGGCTAAGCAATACTTTGTCAGGCGGTGAGAGTCAGCGCATCAATTTGGCGACGTCACTGGGCAGTAGTTTGGTGGGTAGCCTCTATATCTTGGACGAACCGAGCATCGGTTTACACAGCCGAGATACCGACCGCTTGATACATGTCCTTCGCCAATTGCAACAACTCGGTAACACGGTCATCGTAGTAGAGCACGATGAAGAAATCATTCGCGCTGCGGATTACATCATAGACATTGGCCCGGACGCCGGCCGCTTGGGCGGACAGATCGTGTACGAGGGAGATTTAAAAGACTTAAAGCCGGATACTCAAAGCCACACCGTCCGCTATCTTTTGGGGGAAGAAACGATACCTATTCCCGTACATCGGCGTTCGTGGAACGACTATATAGAAATCAACGGCGCATTAGAAAACAACCTGAAAGGTATCAACGTACGCTTTCCTCTTCACATTATGACCGTAGTGACGGGCGTATCCGGTTCCGGTAAGAGCACCTTGGTACACGATATTCTCTACCCTGCATTGAAGCGTGAGTTAGATGAAAATAGCGAACGCCCGGGCGAATTTCTCTCTATCGGCGGCGCATTAAGCACGGTGCGACATGTCGAATTCGTGGATCAAAATCCGATAGGCAAGTCCAGTCGCAGCAATCCCGTCACATATATCAAAGCCTACGAGGAGATTCGTAAATTATGGGCAGAGCAACCGTTATCGAAGCAAATGGGTTACAACGCCGGCTATTTCAGTTTCAATACCGACGGCGGACGTTGTGAAGAGTGTAAAGGCGACGGAACGATTACCGTAGAGATGCAATTTATGGCAGACCTTGTGTTGGAATGCGAAGCGTGTCACGGAAAACGCTTCAAAGCAGATGTCTTGGAAGTACTATACCACGGCGTCAACATATCCGACGTGCAGGAGATGACGGTGAACCAAGCCATCGAGTTCTTCGACAAGTACAAGCAATCTAAAATCGTCAAAAAACTACGCCCCTTACAGGATGTCGGATTAGGATACATCAAACTGGGACAAACATCCGCAACATTGTCCGGCGGAGAGAACCAGCGCGTCAAATTGGCCTATTATCTGAGTCAAGAGACAGCCGATTCTACGCTGTTTATCTTCGACGAACCTACTACCGGACTACACTTTCATGATATTCGCAAGTTGCTCGAAGCCTTTGACGCCTTGATACGGCGCGGACATTCCATACTTATCATCGAACATAATATGGACGTCATCAAATGTGCCGACTACATCATCGATCTTGGGCCGGAAGGCGGTGCGGAAGGTGGATACGTGGTAGCATGCGGTACTCCCGAAGAAATAGCCCGATGCGCACAAAGCTACACCGGACAGTTTTTGAAACAAAAGTTGTAGTCAGATCCTTCGGAAAGCGTCAACCCAGCGAATTCAGGTCGTCCGTCACCATCGCGTGGTATTCTATCAGTCCGTTCATCGGCGTTTCTTCAATTACGTCGATAGCAATGCCGAATTCGGCGGCTATCTGTCGCAATACGTCACCGAAATGGTAGGCCAATGAACCCACGAAACGAATCGGATATTCTTTGTAATCATACTGACAAACGTTGCGTATGAAAAAACGACGCAGACTTTCGCACAGCATGTCATGCACATATTCTTCGTGCATATAGCCTTGCAAGAACAACACTACCGTTGCTAAAAAACGGTTAGGCAGCGGACGATTATATACGGATTCCATCACCTCTTCCCGAGTACTCTTCGTGTGCGCAAAATAGGCACTCACCAATGCGCGCGGTGCCAATCCTTTCATTACGTCCGATAAAAATGCTTTACCCAGCGCGGCACCACTACCTTCGTCGCCCAATATATAGCCTCCCGGGCTTACGTTTCTAACAATAATCTTTCCGTTGTAAAAGCACGAGTTGGAACCCGTACCCAAAATACATGCGATGCCGGCTTCCGTCTTAAATAATCCACGAGCCGCCGCCAATAAATCACTTTCCACCTGTATCGGCGTTTTAAACTGGGCTACCAAGGATGCTCCTACCATTTTCTTTTTCTCGGCCGAAGAACATCCCGCACCGTAGTAATAGACTTGTTCCGGTTTCTTACGGAAGAAATATTCCGGCAAACCTAATCGCACGCTGCGACTTATTTCTCTGCGTGATTGGAAGAAAGGATTTATCCCCTCCGTGAAGAGACGTTGCGACACCGTCATATCTTCTACCAACGCCCATTCTGTTCTCGTAGAACCACTCTCTGCTATTAATTTCATGTACTATCTTTAAGTGACACGTTTGAGTGTGCAAATATATAAAATAAAAGTGGATAGAACGAAAAATATGTAATAAAATGCAAAAGCGTAGTATATGAGAAAAAGAAGACGCTTTGATAAGCAATTATCAAAGCGTCAAAATCAACTAAGCGGCTTTGTAAATTCTATATCTTACCGGCTGAAAATGCGCCCAACCGAAGATATTGTTCGTACAAAGAATCATAGACAGCCGCGTATGCGGGATTGGGAAGATATTCGTGTGCAAAACCCGACGACATGGCTTGCTGAGCATCCTCTACGCGTTCGTATGCGCCGGCAGCTACCGCAGCGAACATCGCAGCCCCTAATGCACAAGCCTGATCCGTGCGGCATACTTTGATGGGCATCCCCAATACGTCACTAAGCGTCTGCATAACGAACGGAGATTTGAGAGCTATGCCACCGATACCTATAACATTATCTATGCGCACGCCTTCCGAACAAAATCTTTCTACGATGGCGCGCGATCCGAAAGCCGTCGCTTCTACCAAGGCACGGAAGATGGCCGGTGCCGAACTCGCTAACGTCAATCCGGTAATACTCCCTTTCAACGATTGATTGGCGTCAGGCGTACGACGACCGTTCATCCAATCGGTAGCTACGATGCCGGTCGAACCCGGCAGTATCTGTTCGGCTTCTTTCGTTAATGCAGCAATGATTTCCGCCTTGTTTGCGCCCATTCCATAGCCGGCGACCCGCTCAAACCATGCGTAAATATCTCCGAAGCCTGATTGTCCGGCTTCAAGTCCTATCATTCCGGGCAATACCGAACCGTCTACCTGACCGCAGATACCTCGAATTAATTTTTCGCCCATATCCGCGTGAGAGGCCACCATAATGTCGCACGTAGAAGTACCGATGACGCGAACAAAGGTATAGGGCGTAATGCCCGCACCTACGGCGCCCATGTGACAATCAAACGCCCCGCCGGCCACCACGACATGCGTTGTCAAGCCCAGTCGCGCCGCCCATTCTTTCGTCAGACGACCTACCGGTTTTTCGGCCGTATGCGTTTCCGTGAACTGACGATATTTGGCCAATAACGGGTCTAACTCTGCCAAGAACTCTTTGCTCGGCAATCCGCCCCACCGTTCGTTCCACATCGCTTTGTGTCCGTTGGCACAACGGCTGCGAACGATGTCTGCACTACTCCCGACACCCGTCAGCAAGGCGGGCATCCATTCGCAATGTTCTACGATAGAGTGCGCCGCGGCACGCACGGTAGCATCTTCACGCAGCACATGCAACGCCTTTGCCCAATACCACTCCGAAGAATATATGCCGCCCTCGTATGCAGTATAGTCCGTCTCCCAACGAGCACAGAGGCAATTGATTTCATTAGCTTCGCGGATAGCGGTATGGTCTTTCCAGAGGACGAACATCGCATTCGGATTCTCGGCAAACTCGGGCAATAACGCCAGTGGCGTACCCGTTGCGTCGGTAAATATGGGCGTACTGCCCGTCGTGTCAAAAGCAATGCCGACCACCTGCTCGGCCGTACCGCTCGGGCACATAGCCAATGCTTCTTTCACCGTTGATTCCAACACGTCGATATAGTCTAACGGATGCTGGCGATATTGATTTTGGGACGGGACGCAGTACATCCCTTTCGCCCAACGAGGATAATATTTCACCGATGCCGCGATCTGCTCACCGGTGGCGACGTCTACGATCACGGCGCGTGCCGAATCTGTGCCGTAGTCCAGTCCGATTACATATTTATTCATGATATGATGTGATTTACTCTTCAAAAAATACTTTCATACGGCCAACGCCGCGGTTCGACCAAGCATAATACGGCAACAACATACTGCCGTCCGCTCCCCGCAGTACGTTGATTCCGCCAAGCAGGTCGGGCTTAAATTCTGCGACTAAGTTATCCAAATTAGCCGCTTTCATCCGGTCATAACTTAGTAAGTTATCCAACTCTTCGGCACAGTAAACAAGCGGACCTCGTTCGTACGCCACTTTTCCTATGTCATCCGTCACAAGTTCATCTACGGCTACTTGGCGCACCTGCATCGGTAATTGCAATTCGACCGTATCTCCGTCCGACCACGTGCGGTCAATCACTAAATATCCTTTGTCGATCAGATTGCGAGAAACGACCTCGCCATTGATGCTGACCCGATAGTTGTACGGTATCACTTGTTCCGTATAACGATATAAGCCACCGGGTGCCACTTCATTGTATATCCAGCCGGGAATGCGGATTCGTAATTGCATTTTCTGCGTAGCCGGTGTATTTACGGTCAGTCGAATATTTCCGTTCCAAGGGTAATCCGTTTCTTGCGAAAGGCGAATCGTTTGATCACCGACCTGAATATCGGCCTGACTTGCAATAAACAGGTTGACAAAGAGGTTAGTCCCTTCCGTAGCATATATTAAATTCGGAATATAGGGAATGAAACGAATCAGATTGGTCGGGCAACACGAACAATCGAACCAAGGTGCGCGCGTCAGATGCCCTTTGTTGAAACGATACCGCCCGTCGGCTTCCAGCGGATTCGGGTAGAAAAATTCGGTACCGCTATATGATATGCCGGCCAACAAGGCATTATATAACATGCGTTCCAATACGTTGTAGTACTTGGCGTCTCCTGTCAAGCGGAATAGGCGATCGTTCCAATACACACCGCCGATGGCCGCACAAGTCTCGCTGTACGCAGTCAGATTGGGTAGCTCGTAGTTCTCGCCGAACGCTTCGCCGTTGTGCCGCGCCCCCAAACCACCGGTTACGTACATCTTTTTGCCAACCATATTCTCCCATAATTTATTCACGGCCGTATGATACGCGGCATCTCTCATGATTGCGGCAATATCCGTCATGCCGGCATACAGATAAACGGCGCGCACGGCGTGACCGACTACTTCTTCTTGTCGCGTGACAGGAATATGATCTTGATTGTAAGCACCGTAGACTTCGCGCCGCGCAGTGTCGCCGCGCAGATCCATCAACTTTTTCGAGAGCAACAGATAATCTTCTCGGCCGGTGATGTCGTAGAGTTTAATCAATCCCGTTTCTATGATTTCGTGACCGGGTACTTGCGCGTTGGCCGAATCGCCGAACACTTGTACGATAAGATCGGCATTTTTCAACGCAATATCTAAGAAGTTACGCTTGCCCGTGGCATAATAATGTGCGGCGGCCGCCTCATACATGTGTCCCGCATTATACAACTCGTGGCTATTCGCCAAATCAAACCAACGCCCGCCACCGTGTTTCACCCAGTTGCACGGCGGTTCTTTTGGGTTGATCGTGCGCCAAGTAGTCAGGTAACCATCCGGCTCTTGCCCCTGCTGAATAATGCCGATGACAGAATCCAAATAAGCGTCCAGCTTCGGATTAGGTGCGTTGATCAGCGAATAAGCGGCTCCTTCTATCGTTTTGTAAACGTCGGTATCATCAAACGGCATAGCACCGCGCGTCTTTCCCTGTCCGCCGCGCATCACAACGCCGGCCGTCACGAAATTCTCGAAACGCCCCTCTTCCGCACACTTCTCAAAAGCGTAGCGAATCGTCTTCTCCTGAATAGTTTGGATTTTGGGCAGCCAAAACGAATCCGTCAAAGTTACGTTCGTCAGGCTCACATCATGAATAGGATAGTCGGTGTACTTCTCTGTCGAGGTCTTGTCACAAGCAGATAAGGTAAATAAGGCAGCACATACGGCACACGTCAAAAAAATGTTTTTCATAAATTGGTATGTTTATATCAGATAAAAAGATATTCAAGCACTTTGGCAAAGTAAAAGCAGGCTGTTACCCACTATGTACTATGTCTTTCACTAACATCGTCAAAAGTGTTTTTTTGTGGATATATCGTCCGTAATGCCTCAGGCAAATAAACAAAAGTTTAATTCGTTTTCCTAATGGCAACTGCCATGCTTTCCAAATAGCGGCATTCAACATCTTGGATAAAAAGAGATCAATCGTTCGCTTGGCAGAGTTATCTAATTCACTGCGAAGTTTCATCACTTCATGTGCGACGGTGAGATAACCATACATATTCCGCCAAGAAAAACGAGTGGTCATAGTAGAATCCGACCGAATCCGTCGAATAAAGAATGCTCTATGTAAAGCCATTACACGTTGTGCATGCAAGTAAAGAGTAATGGTAAATAACTCATCCTCATGAATAATACCTTCATAAAATCTGATACAATGTATCTGGATGAATTTGTTAGAAATAAAACTAAGACATGGCGATGCACTATAATTGTTTTTATGAAGTAATGTGTCCAATATATCCTTTCCCGTATACAAACAATTTTCCTCTGTATCTTTACTACGATCATAATGCAATCCCGTGAAAGCGATACCCTCTATTTGTAACATCTGAGCATCAAAAAATACGAAATCTAGCTGATTGGATTTACATAGATAATAACATGTCTCCAAAGCATCTACTTCCAATAGATCGTCACTATCCATAAAATAGAAATAATCACCCGTAGCATGTTGAATACCAAGGTTACGAGCCACCGATTGTCCTTGATTCTCTTGATGAAACACACGAATGCGCTCATCCGACTCAGCCAATTGTTCAAGGATATAACGGCTACTATCCATGGAGCCATCATTGATGAGGATAATCTCTATTTCTTGTAGTGTCTGCTGAGTGATACTCTCCACTGCCTGACGCACGTATTCCTCCGTATTATATACGGGAATGATGACACTAACTTTTGGATTCATGCGGCAAAAGATTTTAAATTTTGAATCTTATATTTCAGTTCTTCCACTGCAAAGATAAGAAGTCTTTCAGTATGATGAAAGAACATTCAACATCTTCGTAAGAAAAATGACCCAATTCCTTTAAACATTGCGTTTAGCAAGGAGTATTTTCCTTGTAATATGTAGAGCAACATATTCCTCCATACGGGAATGGTACATTGATATAGTACAGAGAGCCATTTCTGAGTAGTAGGCAGATTTCGCCACGCATATAGCAGCCGGTTGCGTGTCATGTAATAGATTTTCATCGGGCTTTCCGTACCGGTACTCTGAC
Source organism: Prevotellaceae bacterium (assembly GCA_031262265.1). Classification (GTDB taxonomy): domain Bacteria; phylum Bacteroidota; class Bacteroidia; order Bacteroidales; family Bacteroidaceae; genus JAISIB01. Next base: position 5,149 of record JAISIB010000046.1, on the reverse strand, counting down.
TTTCCTTGTGAAATACAGTCCACTGCGGAGTATACCAAAGCTCGTAACCGGCTTTTGTTATATGCGTACACCAATCCAACTCTTCATAGTATAGAAAAAACTGTTCAGGCATCATTCCTACCTTGTCTATTACCTCTCGTTTAACAAGCATAGCAGCTCCATGCAGGTAAGGCGTTGGTATGGGAGTGTTATATGTCCCGTCGTCCGGTTTCCCGTATCCGATAGTTTCGTTGCGTAGTGTAATCGGTGTTAAAGGAGTGAACCCCGCATACTGTATATTGTAAGGTGGTATCGTAAATCTTAATTTAGGCGAGAGTCCTCCCGTGCTCGGATGTTCGTATAGCATATTTACCAATACGTTTAGCTTATCATCCGTCACATACGTGTCATTATTGATAAAGAATAAATATTGTCCTTTGGATGCTTGAATCCCCAGATTGTTTCCGCCGGCAAAACCGAGGTTCTTCTCGCTACGAATAGTTACAATGCGATTTCCATACTTATCGTGTAACCGTGCGGCTTCGTCTTGTTCGGAAGCGTTATCCACTACGATGATTTCATACGACACGGAGGTGACATACGTGCACAAAGAATCAATCAATTCGCACGTATCATGATACCCATTAAAGCATACGGTAATGAAAGAAACGAGTGGTACGTTCATAAAGAGCTATCCCATTTAAATATAGCGTTTCTTTTTTTCTTTCTCCAATCGCTTGATACGTGCTTGCTCCTGCTCTACTTCGATTTCCTTCTGCAAAGTACGGTCTGAACGTTCGATAACAGGTCCTGCAAAGCAGAGTGCAAAGCCTGTGTATAGTACAATCATGTTCGGGTACTGCATCACATCATTCGCATAAGCCGCCACAAAGAAACCTCCATTCGTACAGAGCCATGCCATTAGCAGATTCCTCAATCGTTTGCTTTGCAATTTGAACATCAATATCCACGAACACCAAGCAAATAGCACTCCATATAAAACAATATACAACGCGAATCCAAAACTTCCGGTATCCATCCAAACATTGATTAACCATGAATCCGGAGGAATCGGTATATGCTCTTTGGGATGGAAACGTTCACCCTTACCACCTAATCCTAACCCATAACCAAAGGGCTTCGTTGCCATATAAAGTTTCATTTGCTCTCGATTGGCCACGCGAAGTTGATAAGAGGCATCCGTAGACGGATTAAATGCTGAGCGCATTTTCCGAATATATTCGTTCCCTTGTCCGATCATCGTAAAACGAAAAAAGACAAAGAGTACAAGTAATGCCCCAACCCCTAATCCGACCGCTCTCCAATTCTTACCTAAAAATACATAGTAAAACAGGCCGGCAATCGGGATGGCCATCGCCGCTCGTGTGCCTGAAATCATGAATCCGTATATACCTGCGATTACGGTAATTCCAAAGAAGATCTTTAACCAAATATTTTTAACGTATAAGGCAGATAAGGCAAAGGCAAGAGCACCCATTGCCATGTGTACGCCATAATTCGCTGCATCCGTAAAGAATGAAAAATAACGAATGCCCGACCAAATAATATGCGTTTTCTCTCCACCCAACACAAATAAGAAATATTGCTCCCGTGCATTAAATCCATGAGTCTTTTGATAAAAACCTTTTGCAGCAGCTAACAAAATAAAGATTGCCCATAGAATGAGTAACCATTCTACGTTCTTATAACGACGTATCGTTAAAGGAACTAGAATAGCGCAAATCAAAGGATATGCGACATAATGCGTAACTGCTAATAACCATGCCTCTACCACCGTATTGGGATTTCCTAATTCTGCCACACAAAACAGTCCCCAAATAGCATATACCAATAACATGCCATTCCAACTATCTTTCCATGTCGTATTACGATATACGCTAATTAACATCAGTAATACAATGATAAATACGTTAAAGCAGAATGTAATGATACCTAACGGTATATCAGCTATAGAACTGGCTATCAGAATCAAAAAGTGTGAACAAAATAAAACATAGAAAATACGACGATAATAATTGATAATTAGTATCGTCCCAACGATTGTTAAAGGAATAATAGCAAATACAAAAGATATATCGACGGAAGTACGAAAAAGCAGAAAATAAAGCAAGAATAGCCCGAAAGCTACTCCTGCCAATTTCCATAAGACGCCTCCGTTATAAGCAAGTGCATCCTCGAATTTATTATTCAGTTGATATTTACTCATGCCTGTTCCGGTGCGACATAGATGTCTTCTTTAACAGATTGTTCCGTTAAACCCAGCTTGGACAACCGATAACTCAATTTGCGCAAGTATGTATAGGGTGGCAACATCCCTGTAAAGTTTTCCGCTACTTCCACCGACGTATTATTCAGGTAGAACGCGATCGGTGCAGTCACCTGAGTGGTCAGTTTTTTATAGATTAATCTATCCGAATCTTTCCAAGAACGGTCTGCACGTGCAATCATCAGGTTAAGATTAGCCTCATCCAGTAGTTTGTTGGGTACCGTATTGCCATTCAAGTTCGGATGCTCTACGATAACAATGTCTTCACCTTTTATATTAAACACCTCTTGAATACTTTCAGCCAACAAATAACGTTTGTCGTTCGTATCAAAGTCGCTATCCCAAGAAATCCGGCGTACACGCAAGCCCATGTTTTTCCAATACTCTTCCAGATTCATGGATAAGAACGTTTTCCCGTCACCGGATTCGGTACTAATAAAGTTGACGATGTATGGCTCATTGCCTTTGCGCTCAGTAAAGAAGCCCATCACCACGCTACTTAAATACTTACAGGAGATGTCATAGTATTCTTGTGCATAGTTACGATATTTGACACCCGGCCTACCAGGGAAAGCTCCCAATACTTTTCCGCCCGTAATACGTTCGGCACGCAATCGGTCACGCAACGTATGGTCAAGCAATTCGATCAACAAGAAGAATCCCAGAATAAAGAAGAAGGCCGCTGCACATGCTACCATCACAATCTGACGACGGCCTGTAGGTTCCGGACCAATAGGGAATGCAGGCGGATTCAATACCTTAATCGTAGCCGAGGTCATTTCCAGATTCTTTTTTCGCATTAAGGCTGCATTATAGCTATCCATCGTCCCCAAATAACTCCTTTCCGTAAAATCTATCGCACGTTCTTTTCGCCTAATAGTAGATCCGACCGGTGCATAGAAAACATATCTGTCATTCAATTGTTGGATGGCCGTCTGAATGACGTTTAATTGTGCTTTCGCTTTCTCAAACAACAACAACTGCTCCAACCATTGCGTGACCACATCTGTTCTTATCAATCCTTCTTTCGAATAATTATGTTCCAGATATGCATCGCTAACCTCTGAAAATTTCTTCTCCGCTTTGGCCAATTGATCTTTGTAATATTGCAAATCAGTAGCAGCCTCATCTCCTATATTAGTGGAAGAGAATGTTTCCAATTCTGTGATTTTACTCGTTAAAGATGCAACTTCATTGAGTAAAGAAACGAACTCTCTATTGGAAGACAACGCTTTCATATTTATATCCAACTGACGCTCCAATTCTTCCAACTGCGCACGTGCACTGTTATATTCCAACAATATATCTTGCTCCCTCAGTTGATATTCCTTATTGATGGAGGCCAGTTCTTTTGTTTCATCCGTATAATTTACGATCCGCTTCTCCACATTGTATGCAGTCAACGAGTCTTCTTCCAATCGTAATTCCGTACCTAAACGTGCCAACTCTTGGCGGAAATATTCAATCACTTTATCCGTTTCGCCATAACGAATATTGCGATATTCTTCCACAAATTCTTTGGATAGTATGTCTACCGTATTATATGCAATTCCCGGATCCGAAGAAGCGTATTCCACTTGTAATAAGTCACTATTTCCTTCTCTTCTCACACTTATTCGCTGAAGTGCTCCATGACTAAAGAAAGGATGCGTATAGTAAAACAATCCGTAAATATAGTTATCAGCAGTCGGCTTCTCGTATTTTTCCATATTCTTGACCGTCTCATCTTCGCTATTTTTGTCAATCAACATCAAAAGTGCCCGCCCATCCGGACTATTCTTCGTGTGATTATAGATGTAACGGAAATTACTAGCAAAAACATAATGGTTATCTTGTTCCATATTGCCATTAATCATACAACGGGCATACAACCGGAAAGATACTCGTTTTAACGTACTTTCGGCTTTCATGATATTGATCAGATTGTCAATGGCATTATTTGTTGCCGCCCAATCCATCGTTCCTTGCCCTTCTATCCCATAACCGGATATAATTCCCGTATATATGGTGGCTTCCACTTTGTAGGTTTTGCCCAAATTACGCGTTGCCCAATATACCGCCAACGTAATCACACATGTACCTATCAATAACCACCAACGAATGCGGTACAGAAAGCGAAAGAAATAAAGTATGTAATCCATAATCTATAGTATTTCAAGTTAGTTCTGAACAATTTGTGTATTTGTGATAACCTCTAAAGTGAGTAAGTTGATGTTTAGCTCCGATTTAGCACTCTCAAATAACTCGCGTGTTTGTGACTGTTTAGACTTTTCCATTGCAAGAGCAATTGCATCCGCCAATCCATTGGCAAAATTACGCTCTATAATGCGATAGGAAGCATCAGACAAGACTACCGCCTCAGCACGAGATTTTAAGATATTTATCTGAGATAACGCTGCTGCGTACAAGCGTATAATCTCCCGCTTAGTTTGCTCATATTGAGCGTCTCTTTGCAATTGCGCCGCTTTGACTTGCAGTCGTTGTCGTTTCACACGAGGTACTAAATCAAATACAGATTCTATCGGGATATTTATGCCGGCACCTACAAAAAAGCTATTCTGTGTTGCCGTATTCCGTGACTGAATAATCGAAGTCATTATATCGGTATAACTCGCTTCATTTATAAAGTTACCATATTGCCAACTACCACGAATACTAAAAAAACTCAATATGGCTCGTTTTTCTTTGGCCAGCAAACTTCGCTCTATCTCTTCCTGTACTTGTGCCAATTCGTAAACCGGCGTACTACGTGCATTCTCAAACAGTACTTCCAATGGAGGAAGTACCAGATTCTCATAGGCACCCATACCCAAGTCATCAGTTAAAGGAATAGCCAGCGAATCTGTTTCTTGTGAACATAGAGGTGCATGACTTGCTCCGAGT
>JAISIB010000152.1 GCA_031262265.1 Prevotellaceae bacterium | reverse complement strand
AGGTCGTAAATATTCGCGAGAAGCTCTACATGATTGATTGCGGAGAAGGAGCACAATTGCAGCTCCGCCGATCTCGCCTGCGTTTCACGCGTCTAAATCATATTTTCATCTCACACCTGCACGGCGACCACTGTTTCGGTTTGCCCGGCCTCGTTTCTACGTTCGGAATGTTGGGGCGAACGGCCACGTTGCACGTCTATGCGCCCCATGGCGCAGAAGCCGTATTTCGTCCGTTACTCGATTTTTTCTGCGCCCGACTGCCGTATGAAGTTGTTTTCCATGAGTTCGACACACAAGAAGCGTCCGTCATCTATTCCGACCGTTCGCTGACGGTAGAAACCATACCGTTGCGCCACCGTATCCCGTGTTCCGGTTTTTTGTTTGCCGAGAAATCCGGTCAACGCCATATCAATCGCGGCATGACCGATTTCTATCGCATACCGATCAGCGAGTACAATCGCCTGAAAAACGGGGCGGACTACACCACCCCCGACGGAGATGTAATCGCCAACGCGCGACTCACCACCCCGCCTACTCCCGTACGCCATTATGCCTATTGTTCGGACACGGCCTACAACGAAGCGATGATTCCCCAACTCGCCGGCGTCGATTTGCTATTTCATGAAGCTACTTTTGCCGAAGCCGATTTACCGCGTGCCGGCGAGACGTTCCATTCCACCGCCCGACAAGCGGCACAAATAGCCCTCTCCGCCAAAGCCAAACGGTTGGTTATCGGGCATTTCTCTGCCCGCTACGAAGACGAAAGCATCTTGCTGAACGAAGCAGCGGAAGTTTTCCCTGCCGTATGCTTAGCCAAAGAAAATCTGCGCGTTTCTCTTTGAAATAACAAGCGGAGTTGTCCGAACGGCAAAGCCGCTCGTTGAAATAACAAACGGCAAAAAAAGGCTCCGCTACTTGCTTAACACGTATTTTCGCCCTACATTTGCCGCACCATACCCAAGAACCCAAACGAACGTGAGTGATACAACATCCTTCAACGAGCGGGAAATAATTGCCCGCATACAGGATAAAACGACCCTTAAACAGGCGTTCGAGACCATCGTGCGTACGTTTAGCGAGCAACTCTATTGGCAAATTCGCCGACTGGTGCTCTCGCACGAAGATGCGAACGACTTGTTACAAAATACATGGATAAAAGTGTGGCTCAATATCGAACTGTTCCGCGGCGAGGCGAAACTATCCACGTGGCTCTATCGTATCGCCATGAACGAGTGTCTTACGTTCCTCAACAAGCAACGTCTGAACATGGTAGACATAGACGATCCCGAGGCCGCCGTCGCTCAGAAGTTGGAGAGTGACCCTTATTTTTCCGGAGACCGTATCCAGTTGCTCATGCAAAAGGCCTTGCTCACACTTCCCGAGAAGCAGCGGATGGTATTCAACCTGAAATATTACCAAGAGATGAAGTACGAAGAAATGTCGGACATCTTCGGCACCTCAGTAGGAGCGTTGAAAGCATCCTATCATCACGCAGTGAAAAAAATAGAGAAGTATATTTCAGAAGCGGATTAAACCTTTTGACCCGTTTCTTGTCAAATCACATAGAGAGGAGAATCGTTATGAAAGAAGAAGATCAAATTCTACGAAAAGTAGGTACTGAAAATCCGTTTACGGTACCTGATGGTTATTTCGAGCATCTGACTTCAGACGTGATGGGTCATTTGCCCGAGCGCAACGAAACGGAAATATTGCAGCCGGTACGCATTACCATGTGGACACGGCTTAAACCGTATATCTATCTGGCCGCCATGTTTGTTGGTGCCGCATTGATCATACGCATAGCCTCTACGCCGACCGTGACGCCGACGACGATGAACGACTCGATAGCGGAAATCACGGAACTAATCGGCGGCATGGAAGATGAGAGTATCATTTCGGACGAATATCTGGATTATACCATCAATCAAGCTATGCTGGAAGATTATTCATTGTACGTATATCTTTCGGACGCCGGTTCCGATTACTAACTCGTTGCCCTGATATGAAACGACTATTGATAATTACGCTAATAAGTCTGGGTATCGCATGCTTCGCCGCGATGGATGCCACCGCCCAAAGGATGACTCCGGAACAATTCAAGGAACGGCAAAAAGAATTTATCGCTAAGCAGGCAGGATTGACTGCGCAAGAAGCCAAAGACTTTTTCCCTATCTATTTTGAGTTGCAGGATAAGAAAAGAGGGTTCAACGAGAAAGCATGGAGGTTACTCGAAAAAGGCAAAGACGATGAACTCAGCGATACCGAGTACGAACGGAATATGTTGGAAGTATATGATATGCGCATCGAATCCGATCAATTGGAGAAAGCATACTATACGAAATTCAGGAAAGTATTGTCTCCGCGCAAAATACATGCCGTGCAGCGTGCCGAAGCCCGCTTCCACCGCGAAGTAATGCGCACGATTTCACGACCCGAAAGAAATCGAAGAAATGAAGGGACGTAACTATTGGCACAGTATAAATAAAATAGAGAATTCAAGACAATTGTACTAAATGAGAGGTAACAACTGAGAACAACTTAGTACTAAGAAAGAGGCGATACGTGAGTACCGCCTCTTCGCTTATATGTTCTTGAATCCGTATTAGTAGCTAAATCGAATTCCCGCTTGCAAATTCAGATTGAAAGGTCGCTCGGAATGCAAACTCTCCACTCGATCCGACGGATTGAGATAGTAGTTTACGCCCGGCTCCACGTAGAGACCAACGCGCTTAGTGAAATTATATTGCGCCCCGACGCTCCCTTGCAGAGAAAGCTCCAAGCCTCCCATATCAAGCTCTTCGCTTCCGCGTTTGCCGTATAGTCCTTTTTCGACCATAGCACCTGCGGACAAGTAGAAACCGAAACGGCGACTGTTCAACGGCGACCAAACCATTTTCACGGGTACGCCGATGTAATGCAACGCTTGGTCAAGCTGTTTGGTGGGTTGCTTAATGTCCGCAGACAGGTAGGAATAGATAACCCCCGACTCTATCGACCAGTCGCCGGCCAACTGTTTGCGGATAGAAACGCCGATACTTACCGGCACATGGTGCGTAATCTCATCCACATCGGACGCACGCGTCACAATCACGTTCCCGCCTTCTACTTTCACCGTTTCCGTGCCTTCATCCGCATAGATAATTCCCGAGCCGTCCATATTTAAATATCCGGACTCTCCTTGCGGGAGATATGCCATTTGAGAATTTGTAGAGTTCAACTTAGCCAATTGCGCATAGACCCCCGAATTTAGATGCACGCCCACCGACCAGTCTTTTTTCTGTGTGCGCTTAGACTTAGACGGAGTCGTTACGGAACGATTCGCCCGCTTCGGCGGCTGATACGGACGCTCCACCACTTTGTAACGCGCCGTGTCCTGCTTCGTTTCGGTCGCCGTCTCCGTTGTCACCGGTTTATCCGCCGGCGCGGGCACCGTGTCCGTAGGTTCGGCTACCGGCGTGCTGCGAGCGACAAGGTTCAGCTGCGCCATAGGTCGGCGGGTTATTTGCACCACGTCGGGAGTCGGTTGTTCCGGCTGTATATCCGGTTGTACGATGGCAGGCAGCACTTCCGACATCGGAAGCGGTGCTTGCACGACAGGCTTCGGTAAGAATAAATAGGCGACCACAGAAATAGCGGTCAACAAAGCTGCGGCCACTGCCACACGCAGATAGAGCACTCGTATCCGTAAGTGGGGACGCAAACTTCGTTCCAAACGTTCCCAGCCTCCGTCCGGAAGCGGCTCGGAATGCGTACTTAGTTTCTCTTGCAGCCTTTTGATCCAATCTTCACTATTCGTTTTCATCTTATGAATATAGGTTCGTTTAATTTTCTCTGTTTCTGTTTATACTCTTTAATCCTTCTTGCCA
>JAISIB010000117.1 GCA_031262265.1 Prevotellaceae bacterium | reverse complement strand
TTCTTACCCAGCAAGCTTCCTTTCGTATTTAACATTCCCCCACGTTGTGCAACAGGCAGACGGCAGCGATAAGCACAGTAGATTTATTTTACAAACGAGGATACACCTCTGCTACCTTTAAAAGTCAAATTTATTTATAGAAGTTTTTGTCTCAAATTTGCCGTTGATTACGAGTTTATCAGGAGCATTTTCAGGAGAAGAAAGCGAATAATACCCATGGCAAACTTCTGTTTCAGGATCTATGCTTTCCAATACCAATTCACCTTTTAGTGGTATAAAATTCTCTGAAACACTCGATGTGGCATAGGCTACCCCCTCAATATTCCCAACAAAGATTTCAGATGCATTGCTCGAAATATATTTGATATTATCAATCCAAAACGAGGAAGCAATAGTCTCATTTTCATAAATGTCTATTAAATAAGGATTGCCTGTTTTGAATTGAGCATTATTTGCATAAATGTAGAACTCGATGTTGTAAGAGGGGGCATCTCCTTCTGTCGGAGATAATTGCGCAATATAATGGAATATCTTATAAATTTCATGAAGTTCAATAGGCATAGGATATCTTTGAAAGTTCCATGCCCACCAAGTAGAATTTTGATAGTTACGACCATTGATTGTCGCAGTGTCCAAAATCTTCTCGTAAGCCTTAAAACCTTTCTCGCACCCTCCTATAAGAGGTAACAACAAAAACAGCCAAAGGCAATTTTTTACTAATAATCTATGTCTCTTCATATTACTTTGCTTCTTAATACTTCTGCTCATTTCGTTTGCGAAGATGCGGACAAATGTACTAACAGTATTGTTACCACGCAAGCTTTCGTTCGTATTTAACATCCCCCCCTACGGCTCGCCCAGCCGGGCGGCGATCAGGCGCACTTCGGCGGGCGTGAAGTGACGACGCCATACAACACGTTGCTACCTATCGTGAAGCGAGGTAAGGCGCGTTGCCAGACAGTCAACTCTGAAAGGTATAGAGAATCCGCCGAGAGGGAGTGCCTGCCAGATTGAGCGAAGAGAGTCAAAACGGAAAGAAAGAGGACGGACGCAGTCAAGAAGAGCGTCCGAATCGGATTTGTTAATGAACGTTTATTTTCGGAGGGGGGGGTGGGTGATAATATTATTTAACAAACAGAGATCTGTCCTCCGAAATACAGAAATGCGATTTGGGACTAATTTACTGAGCATTTGTCTTTGTTTTGCCGTTTTAAGTGATCAATATCTACGGCAAAGGTAACAACTCAACAGAATGCTTTGTTTGGTGAAAGTATATAAAAGTTAGTGAAAAGGCCAAAACTTCAACTTTTATAATACGGATGAAAAGTGTTTGAAACATAGATGAAATAATTCCTCCGGAAATGAACATCCGAGTTACTCATCGTCGCGCGCTTTGCCGATCGAACGATAATGCCGCTCCTGAAAATACCCGGCTTTGATAATAAAACAAGCGACTGAGTTATTACAATAAGTGACTGAGATATTTCGATAAGCGGCTTTGATAATTTACCCCCTTTATAGGGTGTTGTGAAATGGGTGGTGCGGCGAGTCAAGTCGCGTCAGGTACGGTAGCGAAAGAACGGATTCTCGGCTTTTTCGGTGCCGATGGTAGTCGCACCGCCATGTCCCGGGTAGACTACGGTGTCGTCCGGCAAGACGAAGAGGCGGCTACAAATGTTATCAATCAGTTCATCGAAATTTCCGCCGGCCAGATCGGCACGCCCGACGCTGCCCTGAAAGAGTACGTCGCCGGCAAACAGGCAGCCCTGCTCCTTATTGTAATAGACCAAGCTGCCGGGCGAGTGTCCGGGCACGTGAATGGCTTCCAACATGGTTTGTCCGAAGGTGATCAAGTCGCCGTCGTGCAAATGTTTACCGAGCGGAACGGGTGACTCTTTGCCCTTGACGCTATATAGCCGTGAGTGCTGCGGCGTATCCCGTATCCAAAACTCATCAGCTTCGTGTGCTTCTGGCAGTAGCCCATAGAGGCGGTTCACGAACGCGTTGCCGAATATATGATCGAAGTGCAGGTGTGTATTGAGCAGATGCTTGGGAATGAGTTTATTCTCATCGATGAACTTTTTCAGGGCATTGCGTTCTTCCTCGTAGTAGCACGAGGCATCGATGACGACGGCTTCCTGCGTTTCGTCCCAGAGTACGTAGCAGTTGGTACCCAACATATTCCATTCAAATCGCTTGATTTTCATCATTGAATCTATTTAGCGTTCAAAGGTACTCACAAACTGACATAAACGATCTTCTTCGTTTCAAAAAACGGTTCGTGAAAATCATTTTTCAACTCGTGAACCACCGTTTTATGTTTGAAAGGCAGAATCTCGTGCTCCATCTCGCCGCCTTTCAGGCAGATCCATCCGTTGGGGTAGGCATTGCGTTGTTTGACGGACAGGTTCTTGCGCGTCAGTCGTATCAAATCGGCCAGCGGCATGACGGCGCGGCTGACAACAAAGTCGAACGTTTCTTTTTCGTCTTCTATGCGTTCGTGTTTGCAGGTTACATTGGTCAACCCGATCTGTTGCGCGACGTCGGCAGCTACGCGTACTTTCTTCCCGATACTGTCTACCAAACAAAAAGAAACGTCGGGAAACATGATAGCCAATGGGATGCCGGGAAATCCGCCGCCGGTACCTACGTCGAGCACCTGCGTGCCGGCACGAAAACGGATGAACGCGGCAATCGCCAGCGAGTGTAGCACGTGATGTTGGTAGAGGTTGCCGATATCTTTGCGGGAAATAACATTGATCTTCTCGTTCCAGTCGGTGTATAACCCTTCCAATGCAACGAACTGACGAAGTTGTTGTTCCGTCAGTTCGGGGAAATATGTACGGACGCTGTCCATAGATTATATCAGTTGTCGTTTATTTTATAAAGGCGTTGTTCGCGAGCAAGGGGCGTAGCATCGCAACAGGTAACCGGATATATACCGTCCCTACGGAGTAGGGAGCTATCTCGTAGGCATTGTATACGAAGGTAATCGCGTCTTTTTCGATAAAGAAGTTCTCACTCGGCACGAGGTCGCCCGTGATGCCATAGCCTATGTCTTCCAATGCTTGCCGCGAAGACACATTGTTGTCCGCCGCCAATTGACTCCACAACAAATCCGTCAGTGCGGAATAGCTATTCTCTATGAAAAGATCGCTTAGCTGCAATGCCCGTTGATTTTTCAGGTCGTAATTGATAAACCGGTTCTGATGCATGCCGTGCGCACCGCCTTCGTAACGGTCGGTATAGATTTGATAGACCAACAGGTCGCCTGCGTAGGAAGAAACGCTGCTCTGTATGTTGTAGGAGTAATTGTACCAAGCGTCTATCGGCTGTTCGTCGGTCGCTTTTTGCTTGTCTTCTTCGTACATCGGACTGACGCTTTCCAAATAATAGTCGACGTAACGGTCTGCATACGTGTCGATCATCTGTTGAGCGGTGGAAGTAGCCGGAAACGTCTCGTCGAAGACGGACGAAGCTATGATGGCGTTGACCTTGTCTTTCAGTAGCTCGTCATCGGCAGCGTCGATATACGAATAAGTAATTTGAATCTGACAAGCAGGATTGAGTGTATCTCCAAAAAGATGCGCTGTCCGTTCCGTTTGTACGTTGGCAAAGGTGAATCCACCCGTTGCCGTTTGAGTATCGCAGGAACTAAGTATAGTCATACCTATCAATAGGATTCCTATCATAGCGGTGTAATTCTTCATACAGCGTCTTGTGTCGTTAAATGAATAATTTGTGTTATTTTTGCGCTGTAAAGTTAGGACTATTTTAAGTAAAGTAACGCTCCGAGATAGAAAAAATGCAAGAAGATACGTTTCTTACCGTCGCCGCTCCCTCAGAAGCCGTATTTACGAGCTTTCGTAGCAAATTTTTGTCGTTTGTTATTCCCATATCTTCTGTTGAAAATGTCAAAACTTACGTAGATAATTTCCGAAAGAAATATTACGATGCGCGTCACGTCTGTTATGCGTATACGATGGGAGCTGATCAATCGGTGTATCGGGCTAACGATGATGGCGAGCCTTCGGGGACGGCCGGCAAACCGATACTCGGGCAAATCTATTCTAAGGGGCTGACAAATGTGTTGGTCGTGGTCGTACGCTATTTCGGCGGCGTCAAACTCGGGACGAGCGGACTGATTGCGGCTTATAAGGCCGTGGCTGCGGCAGCCATCGCGGAAGCTGAAATAGTCGAGCGGACGGTGGACGAACGCATAGGAATTGCGTTCACGTTCGAGTCGATGAACGACGTCATGCGAATCGTGAAAGAGGAAAGTCCGCAGATCGTGTCGCAAGACTACGACACGGATTGTCGGATGGAACTCCAAATTCGCCGCTCGCGCGTCGAATGTCTGCGCGAGCGGCTGATGAAAGTGGAGACTTTACGTTTTACTTAGGATCGGCATAGAGCGCGCCGCGTCCGTGTGTACCCAAATATACACGTCCGTACTTTTTCGGGTCACCGCTCAGCTGCAAGATCAAACCGTAGTGGTGGTCGTCATCATTGACGCGTACCCACGTCTTAGCGGCATCGTCCGAGCGGACTACACCGTGCACGCCATTGATGATACCTGCCAAGTAGAGCGCAGGATAATCAACGCCGGGTTTTCCTTTGCCCATTCCGAATGCGATAATCTGCCGTACTTTAGCCTGTTTTTGCAGTTGTCCGCCCTTATAACGGTACAAACCGTCATAAGCAGCAATCCAAAGGTCGCCCTCATGCCCGTCGGTGGCGTAAATATGGTCTTGTCCGCCTCGGTTGTCGCCTCGATTGAGTGGCGTCTGCATACGTGCGCCGGGTTGGCGCAACGGTTGTAGAATGGTGTCGGCCGCAAATGTCAAGCCGCCGTCCTTGCTTTCGTAGAAGACGCCTGTCGGTACGTCTATCGCGTAGAAGCGCGAAGTATTTACTTTGTCGGCAATCACCTGAATCCCGTTAGGTAGTCCCTTTACTTCCGTCCATGAGTTTCCTTTATCGGTGGTTCGGAATACCGGATTGCGGGACGGTGACCAAATCCATGTCTGTCCGTTGGGGGAGACGCAGATATATCCGTTGGACGAACGTTCGCCGGGTATGACGGCGGGCATCTTCCAACTGGCTCCGCCGTCTTCCGACCAAGCAAGCGGTTTGCCTTCCGGATGATGGGCGGAGACGGTGCCGACACGTACTACCAATCCCTGAACATCGTCCGCGCCGGCGATACTTGTTGTATTGGCAAAATACGGATTGGCGTCGCTTCCGGTAGGAACGGGCTTATCCAAATCTATATGCGTGAAGCTGCCGTAGTCGCCGATGGCGGTATGCAATTGTTGCGCCCCGCGCTTCGGACTATAAAACGCCAGCGGAACAGTCTCTTCGATGCCAGTACTCATAATCTGCCACCGCACCGTGCCGTTTCTCTTCGTTACGTCCGTCAGATTAAATGTTTCCCACCCACCATAGCCGGTGGTGAATATGGCGTGGTTCGCGTCGTAAGGATCAATCTCGATGTCGAACATCCAGTGCAGCGGCGTGAACTGTACGTAGGGTGCGTTGGTATAATCCATTTCCGTCTTGCCGGCAAAGATACCTTTCCATGTTTTTCCTCCGTCGGTGGAGTGAAAGATGTCGTCTTCGGTATGCTTACCTTGCAGCGGTCTGTTGAACGTGCTGACGATAATGTGTTTAGGATCGTTCTTGTCGACAGACACCGCTGCGTATCCGAAACGTTCGTCTGCTTCGGGATTAGGCTTGACTGGTGATATTTCCGTCCACTTCCCGCTCTTTGTATCATATTTCCACACGCCGCCGTTTTCCATACGGTTCGGACCGGGATTGGTGCCGTAGGTTACATACAGAATCCCCTCGGAGGACAGTATGGCGTGCGTCGGGCGATAAGCTTGCGGGTGTCCGGCTACGGTCGACCATGTTTTGCCGCCGTCACGGCTGACAAACATGTTCTCTTGGTTCATTAAGGACACGGCCACGTAGATAGTTTGGCTACCTTGTCCGGATGTTCCGCTGGTCGGGTCGAACACGACGGTGACAACGCCGCAGCCGCGATTCATCATAGCGCGTCGGTCGCTCGTGTCGAAACGTTCGGTGACGTCGGGGAAAGAAGTGACTTTTTCCCACGATATTCCCTTGTCCGTACTGCGCCATAGTCCGTCTAATCGGGTGCCTATATAAATCACGTTGCTGTTGTTGGGGTCAACCATCATCCGTTCGCCGTTACCGCGCCCGTTCTCGTTGCCTCCCATTGTGAATGGCATGTCTACGCGCTTGAAACTGCGACCGCCATCGTTGGAAATCATGATAGCACCGTTCGGTGAGCGCGTATAAGTGCCGCACGATAGATAGACGGTGTTCGGGTCGTTCGGATCGACGGCGATGCTTTCAACACCCACCAGATTATTGTCGTCATAGCTGATCCAATCGAGCATAGCTACCCAGCGTTTTGCCGTAGCATCCCATCGGTATGCACCACCCATGTCCGTACGGCAATATCGAACGTCTTTTGCATTCGGATGGAATACAATACCGTCGACGAATCCGCCGCCTACAATTTGAACGCTCTTCCACTCATATGGTTGAGAGGGAACGCTTTCGAGAGCCGCCATTCGGCCGCCCGTCTGTGCCATAGCTGTTGTTGAAACAAACAACAAGCATAAAATCAATCGGTCTACTGTTTTCATCGGTACGTACTTAAAAATTATATATTAGTTTGTGTTCTAAATTCATTTCTTAGGTTTATAGATTTCCTTCTCCGGTTTCATCGCGGACGGATACACGCCGAATTCTTCGTGGAAGTATTTGCGGAATAGGCGTATGTCGTTGTAACCGACCATCAACGCTACTTCGCTGACGCGCAATTGTCCTTTACTTATCAACATGGAGGCGTGTTGTAGTCTGACTGATCGGATCAGCTCGGACGGCGTCTTACCCGTAACGGCCAGTACGCGCTTGTAATAGTTGGTGCGGCTCATGCCTACCTCTTGCGCCAATGCTTCCACCGATAAGTCTTGTTTATCTATATGTTGCTCGATGAACGCTATGGAACGCTGGATAAGCTTTTCATCCATGGACGTAATCTCCGTCGCGGTCAAGGGGATGCCCTTTTGGAGCATTTTCTCTTTGATAGCTATTAGCTGTTGCATTTTTAGGCGCAGCAATTCGATGCTAAACGGCTTCTCTATATAATCGTCAACGCCGGCCTCCAATCCGATTCGTTTATCTTCGAGCGTAACTTTGGCCGTTATGATGATAACGGGGATGTGTGCGTATGCCTTGTCACTTTTAATTTTCTTACAAAGCTCAATGCCGTCTATGCCGGGCATCATTACGTCGCTAATCACTAAATCTATTTTCTTTTCCTGCACGATTTTCCACGCATCATTCCCGTTGTTG
>JAISIB010000114.1 GCA_031262265.1 Prevotellaceae bacterium | reverse complement strand
GCCTTGGATACGGAGACGCCGGGCATTGAACGCTATCGGATCTC
Organism: Prevotellaceae bacterium; assembly: GCA_031262265.1. Lineage (GTDB taxonomy): Bacteria > Bacteroidota > Bacteroidia > Bacteroidales > Bacteroidaceae > JAISIB01. The sequence goes on along the minus strand of JAISIB010000114.1, from coordinate 18,009 downwards.
TTCGATTGAACCCAACTTGCTGACCGATGAAATTATCGACTTCGTAGCCGGTTCGAAGCACTTTATGCCTCACTTTCATATCCCACTGCAAAGCGGTAGCGATGAAGTATTGCGGTTGATGCGCCGACGTTACAACACACAATTATTTGCGGACAAAGTGGCACGCATCCACTCCGTTATGCCGGACGCTTTCATTGGTGTAGACGTCATCGTAGGTACAAGAGGTGAGACCGAAGTTTGTTTTGAAGAGACATACCGTTTCTTATCCGAACTACCGGTTAGCCAATTGCACGTATTCAGTTATTCCGAACGTCCGGGTACGCAAGCACTGAACATAACTCATGTAGTCGGTGCCGCTGAGAAGCAGGCTCGTAGTCACCGCCTGCTTTCCTTGTCGGATGAGAAAACGCATGCCTTCTACGCCCACTATATCGGAACGATACGCACGGCTTTGATGGAAAAACCGAAAGCGGGACTGCCGATGCACGGATTTACCGATAATTATATACGTGTGGAAATAAAACCGGACGGCCGGTTGGACAATCAGCTCGTACCGCTCCGTCTGGTCGGATTCAACGAGGATGGTACGGCATTGCGGGGAGAACGAATAAGATAGCTATGGATAAGATTGCGGTGATTATATTGAACTGGAACGGATTGGCGATGTTGCAGCGTTTCCTTCCCTCCGTCGTGGAACACTCTACGGAGAAAAGTGTCGTATATGTGGCTGATAACGGTTCGACTGACGATTCGTTGAAGTGGATAAGGGAAAATTGTCCGACCGTGCGCATTCTTGAATTGAGTAGGAACTACGGCTTTGCCGCCGGATACAACAATGCGTTGCATCGGGTAGAGGCCGAGTATGCGGTGCTACTGAATTCCGATGTGGAGGTAACGGCCGGTTGGCTTGACCCACTGATTCGTTATATGGACGAACATCCGGAAACGGCTGCTTGCCAACCGAAAATTCGTTCGTGGCAAAGCCGGGAATATTATCGCGGTGAGTTATCGAATGTATCGACTAAGAAAAAAAAATATCCTCGTAAGAAAATGAAATATCTTACGAGCGAAATGTTCGAATATGCGGGCGCTGCGGGCGGATTCCTTGACCGTTACGGCTATCCGTACTGTCGTGGGCGCATCATGCAGTGCACGGAGGCCGACACGGGGCAGTATGATACGATTATGCCCGTTTTTTGGGCGACCGGTGCGGCTATGTGCGTGCGTATGCAAGCCTATTGGGAGGCCGGCGGACTGGATTGGCGTTTTTTCGCGCACATGGAAGAAATTGATTTGTGCTGGAGATTGCAACTACTGAACTATCGTATCGTATGCGTGCCTGAGAGTGTGGTATATCATGTGGGAGCTGCGACGCTGAGACGGGAAAGTCCGCAGAAGACCTTCCTTAATTTTCGTAACAATCGGCTGATGTTGTTTAAAAACCTGCCTGACGCCGAGTGGCGGCGCGTCAAGCGTGTGCGCGATAGGTTGGATCTGTTGGCCTCGCTGACTTTCCTATTGAAAGGGCGATGGAGCAATGCGCGTGCCGTGTGGCGGGCGATGCGCGAAGCGAAGCAGTTGTATCCGCGATATGCCGAGCATCGCGAGATATGGAAGTCGCGTATGCACAATAGCGTGATCGGCTGTATGCCTTTCTGCTTGGTGATTCAATATTATGTGCTGGGGAAAAGAAGATTCGACCGGTTGCCGATAAAATAACTCAATCATGCCATTCGACGGCACTAAGTATAGCCAAGAGGTTCAGTAAGTCGGTTTCGTGATAGAGGCCGCCTTTGTATTGATTGGTCATAAAGTACACGCGAAAGACCTCGTCCAATGATCCGTACTTCGCTTCGTAACAAAGCGTACGGAAATTGAACCGAAACGACTCCAACTCTTGTTCGGACAGCCGAATTCTCTTTCCCGAAGAGTTCGCTGCACGTTCGGCGTAGTCAAGTACCTGTTCTTTTAATATCTCAAGAGGTCTTATCATGGGTATCAATTCGCCTACAAATATAGATGATTTCCAAAAGGTATGCTATAAAATCCCAATAAAATCTTTCTTTTCGTAAAAAAAGCTCTATTTTTCGCAGAGATTTAGGGTAGATATAAAAAAGTAAGGCGTCCGTACGGACGCCTTACTTTCTATCAAATCTGAATCAATTTCCACGTAAAACGCGGACTGATCAATTTCTACTCGATAATTACGACGCGGTTCAAGCGAGCTTTGTCAAGGATATTGTCGTTGCTCTTGGCTCCACCACCTACGTATTCGATTTGCGAGCTGCTTACGCCGGCTTCAATCAAAGCGTCGTAAACATTCTTCGCACGTTTTTCAGACAACGTTTGGTTGTACTTCGCACTGCCCGTACCTGCATCGCCGTAACCTACGACTTTGTACTTCTTATCCGTATTGGCTTTCATGATCTGAGCCGCAAACTTGATATTAGCCTTGCCGTAGTCGTCGATAACAGATTTACCGATCGTGAAGAAGATAGCGCGCGGACCAGCCACTTGCACTTCTTTCGTCACCTCACGTACCTGTGCCGGTTTGTTAGCAGCGGCGCGCAATCTGGCCATTTCGGCTTCTGCGTCAGCCAGCGCCTGACGATACTTATTAATTTCAGCGTTCAACGCATCTACGTCAACCTTGCAACCTGCGGGAGCGAACTTCTTGCCGCCGAACGTGTAGCTTACGCCCACCAAACCAGTAAGAATACCGTCGGTTACGGCTCTGCTCTCACTCACGAATACGGAAGGAGACACGGTGCCGCGTACTTCGAGGTTCAAATCCCAATATTGGTTCAAATTGAAGCCTCCCATCAGACCGAGAGAACCGCTTACTACGGTATTCAGCCCGCCGTCCGGCTTAATCATGTCTTTCGCAAAAATAAGTCCGGGACCTGCGAAAGCAGAAAGCGTAAATATACGATCCGGATTGTACCCTGCGATAGCATTCGACAAGTTGTAGATAGCATCGGCGTGCAGACGGAACGAAGTCTTACTAAGTTCTGTCCATTTGCTATCGCCAAAGGGATCTGTCCACAGTTTGGATTCCCAAGCTGCTACTTGTCCGCGAAATCCCCAATTGGGATTAATCCAACGTCCTACGGAGACTCCAATCGCGGGAGTAATGGCTTTGCCAATTCCGTAGTCCGTATTACTTTCGTTCATCAAGGCTTGCGCACCAACGCCCAAGCTAATGAACCAATTGTCTTTAGCACTTTCGCTATAATACTTGTCTTTAGTCTGCCCCGAAGCAGTAACCGCAAAACCGGTCAGCAGTAAAGATAATATAACTAACTTACTTTTCATTGTTTCTGTTATTTTTAATAAGTCAACTCTTTTATTTGTTTTTTGCTTCCGACCACTTCTTATATCCAAGTTATTTCAAACCAAACTTGAACGTAAGACCGCCGGTAAAGTACTTCATTCTTTGCATTTCTACTTGCGCGTGCAAGTGGCCGAAAAGCAAATAGGTAGCTCCCATAGCAAAATCTTTTGTATCATACTCGGCAATCAACCGCAGGTCGGGTGCGAAAGAGGGATTATATGTAATCCCGGCAGCCAGTCCGTTCAGCGGGTACTCTTTGCGGTGGTTGAACAGATAGGCAAGGTGAATGCCTATTTCTTCATTGGCTACGGGTAAATGCTTCGTTGCTGCTATGTAGAAGCGCGCATTATAACCGTTTCCTTCCGTTGATGAGACTTGTCCGCCGCCGCTTTCCGTATAGGGATCCGAAGTTCCGAACACGACAGCCGGCATATATTTCCAAAACTGACCTTCTTTCAGCGCACGTAACCGTACGGAAAAGTACCGATCCTGATTTCTAAACTTCACCACTCCCCGCCAAGGCAACTTAAATGCGGTACAAGTGTATGCCACTTCCATCCACGGGAAAATAGTGACGTTCAAAAAGTAATTAAACGTATGGTAGCTCCATGTAGGAGGAGTTATCTCCTTATTCAAAAAGTTACCACCGATCATAACCGTCTTGTCTGGCTGCATTTCCGCCGAAGGAGCGTGTAACAAGCCGGTTACTCCGTAGGTCAACTGAGCCGAAAGCAGAATGGAGCTACTAAGAAAGAGGCCTGTAAACAAGGCTTTTTTTATCATTGTGCTCGTTGCTTTCAATTTCAAGATTCCCTACTTATAATCGGTTATCATCTTTACAAACCGACAGAACCGTCGCCTGCTCCACCGCCTGCACCGTTGCTACCGCCGTGTCCGTCGTCATGCGCGTCGTGCGTGTCGCCAGTGTGGTGGTCTTCGTAAACGGGGAATGCGAACCAGTGAGTTTCGTCCATTGTGAACAACACAACCGTTGCTTCGGGCGTACCGTCCATATCGTCGTCGAACGCAACGCTATATTTGTTCAGCGCATAGAAATGCCATACTTTATAGCCGGACATTGCGTATCCGTCGTGCAAATCAGGGATGTTAAACGTTACTTCTATCGGGCTTTTACCGAAATCAGCAATAGCTGTTCCTTTAGATTGGTTGCCCAGCCTATACTCTAACGCTTGCTGTGCGCGTTCGATGTATTCTTTATCTGAGAGCGCGCGCGTTACGGTAGCTTCACCCGGCGTAATAAAACCGGTGTAGGAGTCAATGCTGACTTCTGCTTTACTACCACCGTTAGCTTCGTGGTCTCCACTTTCTACGGAACGAAGTACGCCATCAACTACCTCGATACCAAGTGCGGTAGCCATTGTCGTGAGTTCTGTCGGCGTAGCTTCTCCTTCGTGCTTCACTTCTCCGCTCGGCAAGTAATTGATGCTGAACAAAGCAAAGTCTGCGTTGGAAGTACTAATCTGTCCGTCAGAAGCAGCAACTACGATGATCGTCTTTTCTACGTCAACGTAACCATCGGCGTCTATGCTAACGGTGTACGTACCTGCGCCGGAAGCGGCAATTTGAAATGCGGAACCGGATTTTGTGGCCGTACCTGCGGTAGACGTTACCTCATAATTGGTAATTCCCGCACCGCTGACAGCATCCGTAACGCTACCCACGATGTAATACTTAGCAGGCTCTGGTGTAGGCGTAGGCTCTGGCTTGATGTCAGGCCCAGTCTGATAACAACTTGTGAACGCGAACGTTCCACAAACAACAGTAAAAGCGGCCAATGCCATCTTGGCATTACGACCGAAAACATTACTTTTCACTTTCATTGTGTTTAAATAATTAATAATTGAGTAACTCTGATTTCAAAAAATATGGGTTATAATCGATATTATTCCTATAATTATCATCGGCACGGGCGTTATAGTTCCTGCCGTAGTACCATTCGTTCCCGGCGTTGTAGCGGGTAGTAAAATCACCCCCTTTTACGTGCGGGATATATCCTTTCCGCTTCGACCGATACGGCGGTATGGCTATTTGTAGGGTAAATCCACCATTAAACCCGTTGTTTGCAGGTTTAATGCTGAATCCCGGATCATTTATCAACATGGCGTAAAATCCGATCGACGCATATCTGTAATGCCTCATCATATCTCCTCGTATTCCGTATTCTCCATATAAATACCGGTTCCCGCTTACTTTAATCGTGGTATTGTACGGTTGCCAGAAGTATTCCGCTGCCAGCGTTCCCGTCCATGTCCAGTATTTCGTTCCGGCTTTGTACGCCCATCCGTCGTAGCGGCCGTTACTCGTATAACCAAACCTACCCTCAACAGATAAACGCTCATAGGGCAGAAAATGTTTTGCCCTGACGTCAAAACCCCATCTTTCATTGCTGAAAGTGCCTACCGTTGCCGTTACAAACGTTCGGGCAGGCAAGCGAAACGTTTGACTCAGTGTCACGAAGCCCGGTCGTATCTTATCATACTGTTGACTGTACTGATTGATAATCGGGAAAACTACCTGATAGCCAAGTTTCATGCCCGGCCACAAGCTGATTTCCAACGACGGACTAAATGCCAAATAAACCTCGTACATCACTGATATACGATAGTTTCTCCACCAAAATTCGGGTATCAGTACGATGTCCGGCTTGAACAGCGAGCTATTTCCCGACTTCACGTGTTTTACTTTCTCCCAACTATCGCCCAAGTTGTTACTAATCTGCCAATCGGCGCGACTGACCGTAGGGGCAGACGCCGCTTTGGCCGGTAACCTAAGGGCTACGCGGGGAACATTGTTGACCAAGACAATCAAACAACAAGCTTTCGTACCATCGGTAGGAAGCCCGGTTTGTTGTATTTGGTCTATCGCTTTTCCTACTCCCACGCCGCTTGATTTAAATACGTTGTTCTCTATAACGTACACGCGTTCGCTGTCGTCTTCCGTCCATCGTACGTTCTCGAAACCAAGTTCGATGAGTGCTTGCGCCGTCTCTTCGCCGGATTGGCTATAAGCATACTTCGGACAAAAGATAAACGCAGCAAGCATCAATCCGCGTACGATATAGATCATAGAGCCATTGTTCATTCTATATAAACAGTTCAAACGCCTTTTGCGGCAGTGTAATTTGGGGGCGAATATACATGTTTTTATATTCTGATTCAAACTTTTCGCAAAATAAATTTAACTTTTTTCAGAAAGTAGGTACATTTTGTTCCTTTTTGTTGCAAATCGTACTCGTTTCGTTGCTTTAAATAGGATAATTGACGCTCCGGCAACGAGAAAGAGCCGGCGTCGACGCCGATGCTTTCGCGCTATGAAATTTAGCTACAAACTTATGGAATTATCAAAGCCGCATATTTTATTTTCGCCGTATGTTATTCGCATATATTACTCGCTAATTTCAGGCAGGTTGGTGGGTATTCACCGTTTTTCCGTACTTTTGCACCTGAATATGAGTAGAATTTTGGCCATAGACTATGGGAAGAAGCGTACCGGCTTGGCTGTGACAGATGTATTGCAGCTAATTGCCGGCGGATTGGCCACGGTGCCGACCGGCGAATTGCTTCCTTATATACTTCGCTATGTGGCGAATGAACCGGTGGAGTTAATTTTGATTGGATTGCCTAAGCAGTCGGATAACAGCGATTCGGAGAATGCGGCGCGGGTGAGAGAATTTGCTGCGCGCCTAAGAAAACAATTGACGAGCGTAGCGATTGAGTTTGTGGACGAACGTTATACTTCCGTCATGGCTCATCGGGCTATGCTGGACGGCGGATTGAAAAAGAAAGATAGGCAAGATAAGGCGTTGGTCGACGAATTGAGTGCGATCATCATGCTACAATCCTACTTGGAAGGTCGTCGTTTCAGGCAAAGTAATGGATAGTAATAATAGAACCGATAAAAAACAGACAGTATATGATATTACCTATTTATGTGTACGGACAGCCCATCCTGAGACGGGCGGCGGCAGACATATCTGCCGACTATCCGGATTTGAAACAGTTGGTTGCCGATATGTTTGAGACAATGGGAAAAGCCGATGGCGTGGGATTGGCTGCACCGCAGGTGGGGCTTCCGATTCGCGTGCTGGTAATCGACCTGACCCCGTTGGCCGATGAACATCCCGAGTTTAAGGATTTTCGCAAGACCTATATCAATGCGCATATCTTGGAGGCTGATGGCGACGAGACGGCGATGGAAGAAGGTTGTCTCAGTCTGCCGGGTATTCACGAAACGGTGAAACGTCTCAATCGTATTCGCTTGCGCTACCACGACGAAGAGTTTACGCTGCACGAAGAGGTCATCGAAGGATATTTGGCACGCGTATTGCAACACGAACTGGATCACTTGGAAGGAAAAATGTTCATAGATCATATTTCGCCGTTGCGTAAACAAATGATCAAGGGCAAACTGAACGCCATGTTGAAGGGTAAAGCGCATTGTAACTACAAGGTGAAGACATCGCGTAAATCCTGACAAATATCCGCTTCTCATGAAAACACCCGAACAGTTGTTGGATGGTATATGTCGCCGGTGGCGTAGAAAAGGATATGGCGTCCATTCACCGTTCGCGTATGATTTCATCACGTACGTGGCGCGCAGAACTGTTTCCGACGCGAGATTTGAAGCGGCCGTCAGTGATCAGAATCTTTTCAAGGAGGAGATGGAGATGGGGCGGTTGCTGTTTCGTGTGGTTGACCATGTCAGGCCTGCACTGATAGTAGATGGCGGTGATTTGCTTTGGGCAGGTATTTGTATGCGAGCCGCTTCGCCGAATGCCGACTATCGGTGCGTCACAGATAAAGAGCCGATACCTGTCGATCGACCGATCGGATTGATACATCTCTCTTTGACAGCTATCCCACGTAATGCGGCAGATGTGTGGCGCGCGTGTTCGGGTGGGCTAATGGACGATGTGGTGGTCGTTATGTCGGGTTTACATACGACACGATATAGCGATGAGTTCTGGGAGCAGTTCGGAAATAGTTTTTCCATGCCGGTTACTACCTTTGACTTCGGTAAAGTAGGCGTGGTTTTCTTTGATAAACAAAAGCAGTCACAACATTATAAAGTATAGCAATGAAGAAAAGTATAGTTTACACGCGGACAGGCGACCAAGGAAAGACTTCGTTGGTGGGTGGCAGCCGTGTCTCGAAAACGGACGTTCGCTTGGAGGCCTATGGTACGACGGATGAGCTGAATGCACAGTTGGGGCTGTTGCTTACCTACTTGTCCGATGAGGCCGACTACTCGTTTGTTCGCACCGTGCAGCATCGGCTGTTCACGATCGGCTCGTATCTGGCGACCGATACCTCTCAAACGCAACTGCGCGCCGCCAGTATGCTTCCTGACGAAGCAGTCGTGCAAATGGAGCGGGAGATAGATCGTATCGACGAAGCACTTCCCGACCTGCAAGCCTTTGTATTGCCCGGCGGCTGTCGCGCTGCCGGTGTTTGTCACGTATGTCGTACCGTTGCCCGTCGTGCGGAAAGACGCGTTCTGGCTTTGGCAGAGAAAATAGATGTGTCGCCCGTGGTGATCGCATACCTGAATCGGCTGTCGGATTACTTGTTCGTATTGTCGCGAAAACTGAATAAAGATGCTAACCAACCCGAGTTTTTCTGGGAAAAACACGACTCTTTGTAAAAATAAACGGGAAACGATATATAGATGCGGATATTTGTTATACTTTTGCAGGCTATTTGTAAAGGTAGACATTATTCGTAACTAAAAATAGGTTGATTATGTATTGGACATTAGAACTTGCATCCAAGTTGGAAGACGCTCCTTGGCCTGCCACTAAGGACGAACTTATCGACTACGCCATTCGTTCGGGGTCGCCGCTTGAAGTGATCGAGAACCTCCAAGAAATGGAAGACGAGGGCGATATTTATGAGAGTATCGAGGACATTTGGCCGGATTATCCGAGCAAAGAAGACTTCTTCTTCAATGAAGATGAGTATTAAAAGAGAAGCACGGTAACTTATGAGTACCGTGCTTTTCTTTTGTTCGTTATTTCAGAATTTCCAATACCTTATCGACGGCGGCATTTAGTCCATCGGGGTTTTTCCCGCCTGCCGTTGCGAAATGCGGCTGTCCGCCGCCGCCGCCTTGTATGAGCTTGGCTGCGTCGCGCACCAGTTGTCCGGCATTTAATCCTTTGGCAATCAGATTTTCGCTTAACGTGACGGTGAGCAAAGGCTTGTCGTTGTCCGTTGTACCTGCTACGAAGAATAAGTTCTCGGTTATTTCCCCGCGAAGAGCGAAGGCGATGTTCTTAATACACTCGTGTAGCAGTGCACCGACATATCGGGCAACTTTTATCTCGCCGATTGTATAGATACCGTGCAGGATTCCGTTTTTGACGATCGCTTGTTTTTCTTTCAAGAAACCTTCAACTTGCTTTTTTAGTTCGGCATTTTCATCCATCGAACGATGTACGGCTGCGCACACATCGGAGGCGTTGTTGAATAATACTCGCAATTCGTTGAGAGTCTCTTGCGTATGGTAAATATATTCTTCGACTTTTTCTCCGGTAATGGCTTCGATGCGACGAACGCCGGCGGCAATCGAACTTTCGGACACGATTTTGAAGATACCGATGTTTCCTGTTGTCGTAGCATGTATACCTCCGCAAAATTCGATAGAGTCTCCGAATTGCACGACACGTACTTCTTCTCCGTACTTCTCGCCGAACAACGCAAGAGCACCGAGCTTTTTGGCCTCTTCAATAGGGAGGCAACGATATTCGGTTTGCTCTATGTTCTCGCGAATGCGCCGGTTGACGATTTTCTCTACCTGCTGAATTTCTTCGTCTGTCATCTTCTGAAAATGAGAGAAGTCAAAACGCAAACCGTCAGGTGAGACAAGCGAACCTTTTTGCTCTACGTGCGTACCGAGTACCTCGCGCAAAGCTTCGTCCAACAAATGAGTCGCTGTATGGTTGGCCGCACTCGTTTTGCGTTTCTCCAGATTGACTTGCGCTTGGTAGGATAAATCAGCGCGGCGGGGAGGTTTGCTTGTGAGGTGGACAATTAAATTATTCTCTTTTTTCGTATCCAATACTTCTAAGATCTCCTCCTCGTTTACCAATGTACCGGTATCTCCTACTTGACCACCGCTCTCGGCGTAAAAGGGCGTAGCGTCCAGTACGATCTGGTAATAGGTTTTGTTCTTCTGCTTCACCTGCCGATAGCGCAGAATACGAACTTCGTAATTGGTAAAATCATAACCAACGAATCGGGTCGTTCCTTCGTGTGACATCGTCCAATCTCCGGTTTCCACCGTAGCAGCATTGCGGGCGCGCTCTTTTTGTTTTTGCATCTCCGCATCAAACTCGGCCGTGTCAACCGTCATTTCGTGCTCGCGAAGTATAAGTTCCGTTAAGTCGAGCGGAAAACCGAACGTGTCATAGAGCGTAAAGGCTTCCTTGCCGTGAATAGCGCGTTCGCCTCTGGCCTGCGCTTCTTCTATCGCTTTGTCAAGTAAGCGCATACCGGTTTCTAAGGTGTGCAAAAATGTTTCTTCTTCTTCCTTAATAACCTTTTCTATGAGTATTTGTTGGGTAATTAACTCGGGATAAGCATCGCCCATGCTTTCTATCAGAACGGGTAACAAGCGGAACATGAAAGCTTGTTTGCAGTTGAGGAAAGTATAGCCGTAACGTACTGCGCGACGTAAAATACGCCGAATTACATAGCCCGCTTTGGCATTTCCGGGCAATTGGCCGTCTGTAATGGAGAAAGCTATCGTACGAATGTGGTCGGCAATGACGCGCATGGCGACATCTCTTTGTGTATCTTCGCCGTAGGTGAACCCCGACAGGCGGCCGATCTCTTTAATAATAGGTTGGAATACGTCTGTATCGTAATTAGAAGTTTTACCTTGCAATGCCATGCAAAGCCGCTCGAATCCCATGCCGGTATCAATGACGCGCGCGGGCAGACCTTCAAGCGATCCGTTCGCTTTGCGGTTGTATTGCATAAACACAAGGTTCCAAATCTCAATAACTTGTGGATGATTTTGGTTGACCAAAGTCAGGCCGTCCGTCATGGAGCGTTCGTTGTCGCTCCGCAAATCTATGTGAATTTCAGAACACGGTCCGCACGGACCCGTATCCCCCATCTCCCAAAAATTATCTTTGCGGTTCCCATTAATAATACGGTCTTTCGGCAAAAAACGCGCCCAAATGTCGGCAGCTTCGTTATCGCGCTCCAATCCTTCGTTGGTGCTGCCTTCAAAGACAGTTGCATAAAGACGTTCCGGGTTTAGCTTAAGTACATCAACGAGATATTCCCACGCCCAAGCAATAGCCTCTTCCTTAAAATAATCGCCGAACGACCAATTACCTAACATCTCGAACATCGTATGATGGTAGGTATCATGCCCAACTTCTTCCAAATCGTTGTGCTTGCCGCTCACGCGCAAACATTTCTGGGAGTCGGCTACACGAGTGTACTTGGCGGGTTGATTACCTAAGATAATATCTTTAAACTGATTCATCCCGGCATTGGTAAACATGAGCGTAGGGTCATCTTTAATAACCATCGGAGCGGAAGGAACTATTTTATGTCCTTTGGATTCAAAAAAAGTTTTGAAAGATTCTCTTGTTTCTTTAGCAGTCAGCATGGTGTTTATATGAAACTGTTACTTAAACGATAACGATTATATTTTCTTAAAAGTGCTGCAAAGATAGTTGTTTTTACTACATTTGCCCGATTACTTGTCGAAAAACAAGCAAGATGCGTAAGGTATATTATATCTATAATCCGAAGACCCAGACGTACGATCGTACTTATCCGACACTAAAACAGCGTGTTATTAGTATTGTGCGCAGAGGGTTGATAGAGATAGGCGTTGCTGTTGCAGCGTTCGTCGCTTTCATTGTTATTTTTGGAACTCCTTCCGAAAAAGAGCTGCGCATTGAGAATAGTCGTTTGCGCACGCAGTATAATCTCCTTTCCGAACGTTTAGATGAAGCAATGGGTGTTTTGCAGGACATTCAGCAGCGTGACGACAACCTATATCGTGTGATGTTGGGCGCAGACCCTATTCCTAATACGATACGGCGAGCCGGCTATGCCGGTACTAATCGTTATGCTGAGCTTATGAATCTGGCGGATGCCGACTTAGTTGTTCGTAATACGCAAAAGATGGATATGTTGGACAAACAGCTTTATATACAGTCGGTCTCTTTCGATGAGGTGATGGCCATGTGTCGCAATCACGAGAATATGTTGCAAGCGATTCCGGCCATTCAACCTGTAAACAACAAAGACTTGCGGCGTACGGCATCAGGATATGGTTGGCGTATCGATCCTATATATAATGATCGTCGTTTTCATTCGGGTATGGACTTCTCGGCTCCGTTAGGGACGGAAGTATATGCCACCGGTAACGGAACGGTAATTAAAGCGGGTTGGGAAAGTACTTATGGTAATATCGTCGAAATTGATCACGGGTTCGGTTATGTGACGACTTATGCACACTTACGTCGGTTTTATGTCAAGAAAGGGCAGAAGGTGATGCGAGGTCAGGTAATTGCGGAGGTAGGCAATACGGGTAAGAGTACCGGTCCGCATTTACACTACGAGATCTGGATCAAAGGGAAACACGTTAATCCTATCAACTATTACTTTATGGATTTGGATGCCGAATCTTATGACCGGATGATACAATTGGCTGCGAACAACGGTAAAATGCTTGATTAATGGCTCAGAAGTTATACTACTCTATTCGTGAAGCGGCTACATTATGCGGCGTCACCGAGGCAACCCTGCGTTCATGGGAAAAGTTTTATCCTCAATTAGAACCATATCGTACGGCGGGAAATACCCGAAAATATACGAAAGAAGATTTGGAGCTAATTCGTCAGATCGCTTTCCTGCGAGGTACTGAAGGGAAAAGTAGGGAGAGTATTAAGAAGGAACTGCAAATTCACATCAATGATATTCATTGGAGGACGCGGCTCTATGAGCATTTGCAACATTTGCGTCGCGAGTTACTCGAAATGAGAAAGGCTTTGGATTAGTATGAAGAAAGAGTATGACGTTCTTAAAGAACATTCGGCACATTGGCTGCGACAATGCGATTGGGTAGTCAGATATGTGTGTAGTAGCCGTATTTACGAGGCGTTGCAAACCTTGCGCACGATGATGGAAGCCACTGAGACCGGCGGCTCATGGATGGATTTATTGGACGAGGAGACTTATACCTACAATCGAATGATTGAGTTCATGATGAGCGGCACGGAAGATCCTCAACGTCCGATGCTTTATCGTAAACTCTCTACCAACATTTTATTAATCGCGGATCAGATTCGCGTTCTTATAACCTCTTCTTCTTATCGTAGGCAACAACAATCGGAATGTCTTTCCGTATTTCCGTCGGATGCTTCGTTACGAGATTTTGTTCGGCCGCTTTTGGATTATACGGACAATCTGGCTGTCGCTACGCTCATGGGTGTGAAATCCGATGAGGCGATGCGCTTGCGTTTTCGGCACGAAGAAGATAAACAAAGGTTATTTGTGGCCGTATGGACGAATACACAGTGGTCGCCCGAAGACCGTGAGGCAGCGAATGAACTGTTGCATGAAAAGCACCTGCGAGAAACGGATATTTGTATGCTCGTGGGAGCGGTATTACTTAGTTTGTTATCTTGTTTCGACCCTTACAAATTGCTTTGGATATTGTCGGCTTACGAACATGAAAGCGCGCAAATCTCCCAGAGAGCGTTAGTTGGATTGGCAATCGCCGTTCAAATGTATCATGAGCGGCTTTCTTTGTATGACGAGATAGAGTATCGATTGCAATATCTGAATGAAAAACCTTATTTTGGTGAGGATTTATGCCGCGTACAAATACAGCTATTGCGTAGTCGAGACACAGATAAGATAGATAGAAGGATGCGCGAAGAGATAATTCCCGAGATGCTGAAAAGTACGAAGCGTCAATTTGACCGAAACAGGGACGAAGAACTGATTATCGCCAATCCTGAATGGCAGGACAACCCCGATTCTGATATTGCCAAAAAGATGCGCGAAATTACCGAGCTTCAATTAGAAGGCTCAGATATATACATGAGTTCATTTGCTCACTTGAAGAGTCACTCATTTTTCCGTCAAATCTCCAATTGGTTCTATCCTTTCGATCGCGAACACCCGGATATCGTAAGAATCACAAGCGGTGAGCCGAATGCCTTGATGGATATGATCATTGATGCGGGTACGTTTTGCGATAGTGACAAGTATTCTGTTTGTTTTGCCATGTCTTCTTTCCCTCAGGAAGCGCAACGTATGATGTTGGACAGTATAGCGAACGATATTCAATCAGCCGAATATAAAGAGGAAGTCGCTAAATTCAACGGAAGGCCGGAAATAATATGCAATCAATATATCCACAGCCTATATCGTTTCTTCAAGTTGTTCCCGTTCCATACGGAGTTCAAAGATGTCTTTGCCGAATCACTCAATCTATACGACTACGAGATCGTGCGCCCTATCTTGCGCAAACCTGCCCTATTATATAATATAGGTATATTCTTGTTTCGGAGTGAACATTACGAGGAAGCCAATCGAATATTCGAGACTGTGATAGAATTGCGCGGAAATGGTGACGCCGAGCTGTATCAAAAAATCGGATTCGGCTATCAAAAGGAAAAGAACTACCGCGAAGCGATAAAAGCCTACCGGAAAGCGGATCTTTTGCGACCGGATAACGTATGGACAAATCGTTCGTTAGCTTCCTGTCATAGGATGATAGGTGATTATGCTACTGCGTTTTCGTATTATCAAAAGGTATATGAGGTGCAACAGGATAATCGTCAGATGATTTTCCAAATGGCAGTTTGTCTGACGGAACTGGAACGTTACGACGACGCCCTATCTTGGTACTTCAAGCTGCATTATGCCGATGAAAATGACGTAGCTGTGTGTCAAGGCATCTGTTGGTGCTCGTTCGTTGCGGGTAAGTACGAACAAGCATTCAAGTTCAATACGCGCGCATTGGACGCCAATCCTCATTCATCGTCGGATCTGCTGAATCTCGGACACTTGCTTTGGGTCACCGGACGCGGAGCGCAGGCGTTGGAGGCATATCGCGCTTCATATATCCATCGGGATAAAACGATTGACTGGCGCACTACTTTTCTGAAAGACAGCAGATACTTGATCGCGCAGGGCATTAAGCCCGAAGATCTACCCCTCATGGTAGACGCAGCCGGCATGAACGCCGAATAACTCACTTTGATATTTGATTATCTTGGCCGGAAAATATTTTTTCCGGCTTTGAAAATTTACTAACATCCCTTGAAAACAGAACGACCTCCTGTATTCTCTCGTTTTTGTAACACCTTTGTAACATGCGCACGCTCTTTGTGTTAAAAAGGCGGGTGTTTTTGAAAAGAAACGAGGATAGATGCATCGTATTTTCTCGTTTTTGAGAAACTTGCAACCAAATAGTAACCACTTAGACCCAACATACACTATGGAGAAGTTGAGGCATGTCGAGAAGACACCCGTTGCATAGGTTTTTATCAGTTGAGGCCTGACGCTTATAGTGTCAGGCTTTTTTTTCTTCATGTTTGCGCAAATCAGGATTATTATTCCTATCTTTGTCGCCCAAAATCAGGAATAAATCTGACGTGGTAATTAGGATATATCGGTATTAAAGGCACTGAATCAACGACATGGGTAAGTTTGATAAGTATAAAATTGAGCTGAGAGATATGCAGGAAACTACGGCTGATGCAGATTTCTTACTTGACAATCTTTTCTTTGCTCAGATAGAAGGGGAAGAAGTGCAGCGCGGTAAGGTACATGTTAAGTTGCGTGTTAAGAAGGCTATCCATGCGTGTGAGTTAAATTTCCAGATAGAGGGCGTCGTGCAAGTTCCTTGTGACCGATGTTTGGATTATATGGATGTTCCCGTCGCTACTAACGAGAAAATCTTGGTTAAGTTAGGGAAAACCTATGGCGAAGAGGGAAGTTTGATTGTCGTTCCAGAGTCGGACGGTTATATCAACGTAGCTTGGTTGCTGTACGAATTCGTATCGTTGGCGATACCTATGAAACATGTGCATTCGCCCGGTAAGTGTAATAAGAGCATGACAGGAAAACTGAAAAAGCACCTGCGTGGCGGCGATGATGACGAATCTTCGGAAGATATGGAAGATTTGGATTTTGACCGGTCGGGAGATTCGATGGATGAACCGGTTACGGACCCGCGCTGGGACAGTTTGAAAGATATATATAATAACAATTAAATAGAAAGACAATGGCACATCCTAAAAGACGGCAGTCGAAGACGAGGACTGCAAAAAGAAGAACTCACGATAAAGCGGTAGCTCCTACACTCGCTATCTGCCCGCATTGTGGAGCATGGCATGTTTTTCATACGGTTTGCCCTACTTGTGGATATTACCGTGGTAAACTTGCCATCGAAAAAGAAGCTGCCGTATAAAAGGCCGTTTCCAAAACGTTTAACTTATGTTGGGTTATGTATAGCGATATATGTAATTCAACATAAGTGTTTTTATTAAAATCCAACTACATGAAAGAAATCAACGCCACTATTACCGGTGTGGGCGGTTACGTGCCGGATTACGTGCTGACCAACGATATGCTGTCCAAGATGGTGGATACTACCGACGAATGGATTATGACTCGTATCGGCGTCAAAGAGCGTCGCATCCTGAACGAAGAAGGATTGGGTACCTCGTATATGGCGCGTAAAGCTGCTAAGCAATTGATGAAACGAACCGGTGCGCAGCCGGAAGAAATAGATTTGGTTATTGTCGCAACGAGTACTCCGGATTATGTATTCCCCTCGGTTGCGTCTATCTTGTGTGATAAACTCGGTTTAAAGAATGCCTTCGCCTTCGATATGTCGGCCGCTTGTAGCGGATTCCTTTATCTAATGGAGACGGGCGCATCGTTTATTCGTTCGGGACGTTACAAAAAAGTGATTATCGTTGGCGCGGATAAAATGTCATCTATCACCGATTATGCCGATCGTTCAAGTTGTCCTATTTTTGGGGACGGTGCAGCTGCATTTATGCTTGAGCCGACAACGGAGGACGTTGGAATTTTGGATTCCAAGCTACGTACTGACGGTAAGGGACTGCCATTTTTACACATGAAAGCCGGTGGTTCCGTTTCGCCTCCTTCGTATTTTACCGTAGACAATAGGATGCATTACGTTTATCAGGAGGGGCGTACCGTATTTAAGTATGCCGTTTCCAATATGTCGGATATTTGCGAAGAATTGGCGGCGAAAAACAAATTGACGGACGATGATATTACTTGGATTATACCTCATCAGGCTAATATGCGTATCATTGATGCGGTCGCCCACCGTATGAACGTACCAAAAGAAAAGGTGATGATCAACATTCAACGCTATGGGAATACCAGCGCCGGCACGCTTCCGTTGTGTATCTGGGATTATGAATCGAAATTGAAACGAGGAGATAATCTTATCTTTACCGCGTTCGGTGCAGGATTTACTTGGGGAGCGGTATATGTAAAGTGGGGATACGACGGACAAACGGCACACGAAGATGAAGCATAAGGCAGGTTTTGTCAATATAGTAGGAAATCCTAATGTAGGTAAGTCTACATTGATGAACGCGCTGGTTGGCGAACGAGTTTCCATTGCTA